>DQSO01000177.1 GCA_015663225.1 Campylobacterales bacterium | reverse complement strand
ATAGGATTTTTTGACTTTTCAGGATATGCAGCATGACCTTGACGACCTATCTTTTCTAACACACCATTTATAGAACCTCGTCTACCTACTTTGATAGCATCTCCAAATACCTCTTCAGATGTAGGTTCAGCAACTACTACAAAATCTGGTAAAAATTTCTCTCTCTTTAGATACTCTAAAACCTTGATAGTCCCATACTCAGCATCACCCTCTTCATCACTTGTAATAAGTATCGAAAGTGTTCCATTAAACTTAGTTGTATCCTTGATAGCTTTTAAAAAAGCCGCTAATCCACTCTTCATATCTTGAGTGCCTCGTCCATATATCACACCATCTTTTATCAAGGGTGTAAATGGGTCACTATTCCAACCATCACCAGGAGGAACAACATCGATATGTCCAGCAAAACACAGATGACTACCTTCACCAAACTTTTTATACATAAAGAGGTTTTTTACACCATTTTGCTCTATTTTAACAACTTCAAAATCAGCCAAATATGACTCTATAAAATCCAAACCACCATCATCTTGCGGGGTAATAGACTTAAATGAAAGAAGTTTTTTAAATAACTCTATAACATCCACAGGCTATCTTCTAGTTGGTGCTTCATAAAAAATATAAGAAGTTGAATAGTCACTAAACTCAAAGTAAACCCTACTCTCATTCTTATCTGCCTTACCATTAAAATTACTATCTAAAACTCCATAACCAAATCTATATGGTCTTTGTGTGTTACCACTTGTACTAACAGCAGTCGAAAGTTTATCTACTTTAGTAAACCTCTTTACAAGTTTTTCACCCGCATAAACCTCTAAAATACCATCTGTTCCTGTCCAGTTTTGGATAGCTCTCCCTATCTTATTTTGAGTCTCTTGTGTACACCCTGTCAGTAAAAATGATGCTAAAACACTTAAATATATAAATTTTTTCACTAAATCTTCTCCAATATTTTTGTTAAGTCTTTTGTGTCTATTATAATATTTGCCTCTTTTTTGAGAATATCTTTTGCACAAAAAGCGACTCTTGTATCTGCATAAACAAACATACTTCTATCATTTGCTCCATCTCCTACAACCATAGTATCAGCTTTGCTTACACCTAAAAGTTGTTGAAATCTCTCTATCATCCAACCTTTTGAAAAATCAAAAAGCATCTCCCCACCAACTCGTCCAGTTAAAACTCCATCTTTGTGGTGTAGTATATTTGAAAAATCAGCATCATATCCTAGAATATCCTTTGCATATGAAGTTGCATTTCTAAAACCACCACTAAAACAAATCACTTTATAACCCATTTTCTTAAGCTCACTAATTGTTTCTTTAGCTCCATTCATATATGGTAAATTATGACAAATATCATCAACCCTCAAAGTATCAAGCCCTTTTAAAAGCCCAACTCGCTCAGTAATACTCTCAAAAAAATCAAGTCTACCACTCATAGCCTCTTCAGTAATCTTAGAAACCTCATCCCTAATACCAAGCTCATCAGCTAAAAAATCAATAGTCTCACCATCCATCAAAGTAGAATCAAAATCAAATACACATAGTTTCATATTTTACTAACCTAATTAAAAATTATTTTATGTATAATAGCTAAAATTTAATCAAAAGTGAGAGTCAATGTTTGAAAATCTGATGAAAAAACTAAAAAGTGATAGATACATCACACTTGAGACTACACCAAAACACTCACCAGTTTTTGCACCAGTTATACAAAAGATAAAAGAGCTCGGTTTAGATAAAAAGGTAGATGGGTTTTCAGTAACAGACTCACCACTAGCAAAAATGAAATATAGTGCACTTTTCGCAGCCCTAAAACTACAACAAGAGTTCAACAAACCAGCAATTGCGACAATGAGCATGAGAGATAAAAATAAAATAGGACTTCAATCTTCACTTTTAGGTGCAAATGAGGTTGATGTTAGAGCAATTTTAACTCTTACAGGCGATAGTGCCAACATGAGCGATCAACCAAATACAAAAGGAGTTTTTGAAGGAAACTCTACACTTCTGCTTGAAATCATAAAGTGTTTCAATGCTGGTATTGACTATGGAGGAAGAACACTTGATGTTAAACCACAAACTATATATCCATTTTCAGTTTCAAATGCCTATGCAAAAAATCCAAAAAATCTTCAAAAAAAGATGAAAAGTAAACTAGAACATGCAACTAGAGCAATTATTACTCAACCAGTCTACTCTATAGGAAACACTGAAAACTTATTAGAGATTTTTCAAAAAGCAAAGATAGAAGCTGGAAACAGTAAAGCTGAGCTAATTATTGGTTTTTTTCCAATCATAAGACTAAAAACTGCACAATTTCTTACTTCTCATGTACCAGGTATTACAGTACCATCATCATGGACAAAAGCACTATTTGAAGCAAAAAACAAATCAGAAAAGTACCAAGAAGAAGTTGGCTTTGAACTTAGTCAAACAGCACTTCAAGATATTATGAAAATTCATCCTAAAGTGCATCTTATGACAGCAAACAACTTCACTCTAGCAGATAAGTTACTTACCTAATATAAACCTTTGTTCCTACTCTCACTCTATTATAAAGAGTTATAATATCTCTATTATGCATTCTAAAACACCCATGAGAAGCGGCTGTACCTATTGAACTTGGTCTATTAGTTCCATGAATCCTATATGCACTATGCCCCAAATAAAGTGCTCTAGCACCTAGTGGATTTCTTTTCCCACCCTTTACGATATTTGGAAGATTTGGAAACTCCTCTTTTATATTTTTTGTAGGAATCCAGTCTGGCCATTTTTTCTTTTTACTAACCCAATAAGTACCAAAATGCTGACTCTCTTCTTTACCAACTGCGATACTATAAACTTTATTTAACTTATCATCTAAATAGTGATATAACTTTCTTTCATGAGTTTTAATAATAATATAATCTTTTTTCTTTTTCTTTTTAATAACTTTTTTTTTCTTTGAATACTTTTTCTTTGCAACTCGCTTCTTCTTGCTAACATACTTTTTCTTTACAACTCGTTTCTTCTTGCTAATATACTTTTTCTTTACTTTTCTTTTTTTATAAGTTTTTCTTTTAGTGATTTTTCTTTTTTTAGTGTACTTCTTTTTATATTTATATCGTTTTGAGAATCTCTTAGCAGAGTTCAGAGTTTTATATTTTTTTAACAGTTTTCCATTTGTTCCAATAATATCAGCACCACCAATAGGCTCATTTACTATCTTTACAACTTGCCCACCATCAACTACATAAAAAGCAGCATTTAAAGTTCCGATACACAATAATACTAAAAGTAATAATCTAATCATAATATACTCCCATATAAAACGGGAGTATAAAAAATTTTACTTTATATCTCTATAATTAAATTAATCTAGTTTATATTTTAAGTTAATTCTAAAAATCTTTCTTTAATAGTGACTCTACTTTTAATATAGTCAAAATTCCACTATCTCTCTTGCCTATACCAAAAATTGTTCCTTTATCTTTACTCATAGTCTCAGGTATAGCTTCTATCATTGATTTTTTCATTCTGATTGCTTCAGTTAACTTATCTATTACAAACCCAGCAACATTTTCACCATCTTTTAAAACTATATATCTTGTATCATTATCTACTCCTCTAGCTGGAAGTAAAAATTTATTTCTTAAATCTATTAAAGGGACAACACT
>DQSO01000116.1 GCA_015663225.1 Campylobacterales bacterium | reverse complement strand
TTTTATATTTTTTAAAATATACTTTGATTGTTGTAAAGCTTTAAAAGTCTCTTTTTTAGGATGGCATATAGCTATCGCAAAACCTTTTGCTTTGGCAATCTTTACAGCTTTTTTTAATTGGTTTTTAATATAGCTAACTTTTGGAATATTATCCAAAAATATCTCTCTTTGAAATATTTTTTGATTAAGCTCTTTGGAAATTTTAATATATTTACTTTTTGTTGTAGTTTTACTATCAATAAAAACTATACCTCTATTTTTTAAGATTTTTATAGAGTTGTAAAAAGGTTGATAAGTGGAGGTAAATTTACTACCAGTATGATTATTTATAGCTCTTACATTTGAAAAATCTTTGAGTGAGTTGTCGATCTTTTTTTTGAGTCTATCATAATTGTCTTTTATCATAAGAGTATTCTCGTTAGGTTTTCCAAATGAAACAGCTTCCATTGGCATATGAATCATTATAGATTTAAACATTTTTGCCATTTTTGGGGTATTAGGATGTGCTTTTGTTTTTGGAAATATTGAGGGTACTAGATGAATTGGTAGATTTTTTAACTTTTTTATCTCTTTTAAAGTTGCCAAATCATCCATTATTATCATAAGCTTTGGTTTTGAAGAAGTTTTTTTTATAGAAGTATAGACAACTCTTTGTTTATTTTTTTGAAAGTCCGCTATTTCTGATGGTTTATTGGTAGTAATATTTGTATCTGCAGGGGAGGTATTAATAGGATTTGGTTTGAGATATAAAAAGTAGTATAGAGGTAACAGTGATAAAAAAACTGCTACCAAGATACCAAAAAACTTAAACAAGCATTAAGCCTATTTATTTAGCATTATCTCAACTTCTAACATATCAATATTTTGATTTGTCTCAGTTTTGATATTTATATCACTTACTTTTGTATATTTTTGAATAACCTCTAAAAGATCTCTTCTAAGATCATCAAGATATGGTACTGCACAATCAGCCCTTTCATGGGCTAACATAAGTTTCAATCTATCTTTAGCTTGATTTGCACTTCTTTGCTCTTTTTGACCAAAAATTCTTTCAAATAGAGTCATCCAAATATCCTTCCAAAAAAGCCTTTTTTAACTGATAAATCCATCATAGGAACTTTTTCACCAAGTATTCTTCTAGCAATTCTTCCATATGCTTCTGCTGCTTGAGATTTATTGTTATAGTAGATAGGTTGACCTTCATTTGTAGAAGTTATGATTTGATTATCTTCTGGAATTATTCCGATAAGTGGTAGAGCTAGAATACTTAGAACATCTTCTACACTAAGCATCTCACCTTTGTCAACCATATTTTGTCTTATTCTATTTACAACTACATATTTTAAAACTTCATCACCATCTTTTGCTTTTTGACTCTTTGCATCTATGATACCAATAACTCTATCAGCATCTCTAACAGCACTAACATCAGGTGTACTAACTATAATAGCTCGATCTGCTAAAAAGATAGAGTGCTCAAAACCACCCTCAATACCTGCTGGAGAATCAAGAATAATAAAATCAAAATCCTTTTTTAAATCATAGATAAGTTTAGCAACTTTTTCAGTCTCTAGTATATTTTTATCACTTGTTTGAGAAGCTGGTAGAAAGTATAAATTTCTTGTTCTTTTGTCATTTATAAGAGCTTGGGTTAGGTTACACTTCTCTTCCATAACATCTACAACATCATAAACAATTCTATTTTCAAGTCCTAAAATCATATCAAGATTTCTAAGTCCTATATCAAAATCAACTACAACAATCCTCTTGCCAAGATCTGCTAATCCAACAGCTAGATTTGCAGATAGAGTTGATTTTCCAACTCCACCTTTACCCGATGTTATGGTTATTACTTCGCCCATGTATTACCTTTTTAGTTTTTATCTTGGTCTATGATTTGGTTTGCTGTAATCCAAGGCATCATCTCTCTCAACGAGTTACCAGTTTTTTCTATCAACGAAGCTTTAGCATTTGCTCTCTCGGCATTCATACGAGGATAGCCTGTTTGAGCCTCTTGCACGAAATCTTTAGCAAATACACCATTTTGAATCTCTTTTAAGATCTCTTTCATAGCTTTTTTACTCTCTTCATTTATAACTCTATGACCACTTACATAATCACCATATTCTGCTGTATTTGAGATAGAGTATCTCATGTTAGCTATACCACCCTCATACATAAGATCAACGATAAGTTTAAGTTCATGTAGACACTCAAAGTATGCCATTTCTGGAGCATAACCAGCTTCAGTTAGTGTTTCAAAACCAGCTTGAACAAGTGATACTGCACCACCACAAAGTACTGCTTGTTCACCAAATAAATCAGTCTCTGTCTCATCTTTAAAAGTAGTTTCGATGATACCAGTTCTGCCACCACCGATAGCACTAGCATAACTTTTTGCAAGCTCTAGTGCATTTCCACTTGCATCTTGGCTAACTGCGATAAGATCTGGAATACCACCACCTTTAGTAAACTCATTTCTTACAGTATGACCTGGTGCTTTTGGAGCAACCATGATACAATCGATACCTTCTGGAGGAATAATTTGACCATAATGAATATTGAAACCGTGACCAAAAGCGATAGTATCACCTTTGTCTAAGTTTGGCTTTATTTCATTTGTAAAAACCCCTGATTGGATTTCATCTGGAAGTAAAATCATAATAACATTTGCTGCTTTTGTTGCATCAGCAACACTCATAACATCAAAACCTTTAGCTGCAGCTTTTCCCCATGAGCTTCCGCCCTCTTTAAGACCAACTATAACTTCAACTCCACTATCTCTTAAGTTCTCTGCATGAGCATGACCTTGTGAACCAAATCCTAACATTGCTACTTTTTTACCCTTGATTATACTTAAATCACAATCATTATCATAATAAACGGTTATTGCCATTGTATATTTTTCCTTATTTTTTAGTATATTCTTTCGATTTTACTCAAAGTATACTTATGGAAAGCTAGAAGCGTCTTAAATGCCTAAAGTATAGGTTTTAGTTAAAGTTTATTTAAAGAATTTTTCCCTTGTTTTTATAATAGCTGTTGAGTCTAAACATGAGCTATCTTCGTAAGTTATGATACTTTTTATAGGAGCTTTTATTTGCAATGGTTTAGGATTTTTAGGTGGAGGAGTTGCTAAACATGGTTTAAGATTATTAAAAATAATGTTTTTTCTAGCAGAACTAAGTATAAATGCATTGGGTATTATTGTGCGAATATTTTCTAATATTGTAGTTAGATCTTCATCTTTTATATTTATGATAAATAGTTTATTGGTTTCATTGGATACTTGTTTTACAAAAAGATTTAAGTTTGTAAATTTTTTCTTTAGTTTTTCTATATTTGCCATATCTTTAAAAACACCAAGTTGAACAATAGGCTTTTGTATGTCTACTTTTGACTCTATCTCATTTGAAGAGATTGATATAATAATAAGCAAAATTAGTATAAAAACTTTCATACTCAAAATTATAACATCTTAAATATTAATTAAAATAATTTATAAAATATATAATTAATTTTAACAATTTGTAAAAAAAGTATAATAAATAAAAAAATGTAGGTAGTTATGATTAGATACTCTTTAGTAGCTCTTTTTATTGTTGGTAGACTCTTTGGAATAGAAGATTTATCTGAGGCAAAGGTTGGTGAGTGCTTTTCAAAAGTTATTTTGCCATCAGTTTTTGAAGTAAAAGATGAAAAAGTTGAGATACAGAAAGCTTCAAAAAAAATTGTTGTTACACCTGCAGTATTTGAGAAGATGAAAAAAAAGGTGATAATACAACCAGCTTTTATTGATCTTCAAGAGGTAAGAGCTGAGTTTAAAGAGGTAAAAATTAAACTGCCAACAACTTTATCACAAGTGTATTTTTCAGCGGATAAAGATGGTAATGTCCCAATAAGTATGCATATGTTAGCAGCTGCAAAACTAAATGGGCTTGATGTAAAGAGTATAAAAGTTGGGGAATGTTATAGCGAGTATTATACAAAACAGATTTCTAAAAAGATTCAAAAAGAGTTTGTGAGTAGAGAAGCATTTGAGAGTATTGATATAAAAAAGCCTGAGTTTAAGAAGAGTATTAAAAAGATAGTAGTTAAACCAGCATATAAAAAGATTATAAAAACACCAGCTATTTATGAAACAAAGATTATCTCTATTTTAGTTGAAAGTGCTAAAAAAGAGTGGATAAAGAGTGATTGTAATCGTGACAAAAGTGAGTGTGCTACGGTTTGTTTGAAAGAGATACCTGCAAAGTATAAAACTATTACAAAAAAGATTTTAAAAACTCCTCCTTTAACTAAGATTATTGAGTTTCCTGCTGTTTATAAAGAGGTTGAGGTAAAAGAGCTAGTAAGTGAGGCTAGTAGTAGTCGAAAAGTTATGCCAGAGTTAAAATCAAAATATGATGTTTTAGTTGGACTTGATACTATTAAGTTTTTTTGGTTAAAAAATGATAAAAAAACAAAAAGTTTGCCAACAGGTTATAGTATTTGTAGAGTTAAATCAAAACAAGAGTATAAAGAGTTTACTAAAGAAGTTGTTAGCTCTCCAGCAAGTGTGAAAAAAATAAAAGTTGAGCAAAAAACTATCGATTTAGAGGTTGAAAAACTTATTAAAGATGGGAGTGTTGCAACTTTAGAAATTCCTCCTGTGTATGAAAATATTAAATCAAAAGTTGAGCTTAGTCCTAGTAAAATTGTTTGGAGAAAGGTTGTTTGTAGGGCTGATTTGAAAAAAAGAGTTGTAAAAGATATACAAATTGCTCTTAAGAAAAAAGGTTTTTACCACTATAAGGTTGATGGAATATTG
>DQSO01000181.1 GCA_015663225.1 Campylobacterales bacterium | reverse complement strand
TTATTATCTACTTGCATTTTATCTCCTATAAATTTTAATAGATATGATTGTACTATAAGAAGATTAATTATTAAATGATTTAAAACAATTTTAAAGGAAAAAATATGCCAATGTTAGATAGTTTTACAGTAGACCATACAAAGATGCCTGCACCTGCAGTCAGAGTTGCTAAAACGATGAAAACTCCTAGTGGAGATCTTATTACAGTTTTTGATTTACGATTTTATAGACCAAATATTGAGCTTATGAGTGGAGAGGGTATTCATACTTTAGAGCATCTTTTTGCTGGGTTTATAAGAGATCACTTAAATAGTGATAGTGTTGAGATAGTTGATGTATCTCCGATGGGTTGTAGAACTGGGTTTTATATGAGCCTACTTGGTACTCCCGATGAGCAAAAAGTAGCAGATGCTTGGAAAAATGCTATGGAAGATGTTTTAAAAGTTGAAAAACAAGAGGATATTCCAGAGCTTAATATCTACCAATGTGGTACATATAAAATGCACTCTTTATCTGATGCTAAAAATATTGCAAAAGATATGCTTAAAAACGGTATAGGTGTTATGAAAAATTCCGACCTTACACTAGACCCATCTTTGATAAAATAGTGACAAACCAAGCTCTAAAAGAGGAAGATTTAAAATATATTTGGCATCCATGTTCTCAGATGAAAGATTATGAGACACTACCTCTTGTGCCTATCAAGTCTGGTAAGGGTGTCTATCTAACTGATTATGATGGCAACGAGTATATAGATGCTATAAGTAGTTGGTGGGTGAATATATTTGGGCATTCAAATGAGTATATAAACTCTCGTGTTAAAGAGCAACTAGATACTTTAGAGCATGTGATATTTGCAGGATTCACTCATGAACCTGCGGTTAGGTTGTCAAAAAGATTGATCAATCTAACCGCTTCAAATCTGCAAAAAATATTTTTTGCAGATAATGGTTCAAGTGCAGTAGAGATAGCACTAAAAATGGCTTTTCAGTACCATAAAAATGATGGCAAAGTAAAAGATATATTTTTCTCACTCAAAAACTCCTATCACGGAGAGACTCTTGGTGCTTTGGCAATAGGTGATGTTGAGCTTTATAAAGATATTTATAAAGATATTATGCTAAAAACTGTACAAGTTGCATCGCCATCACTTGTGGATGAAGATGAAGCGATAGAAGATTTCAAAAAGAAGTTAAAAGAGCATGAGGGTAGGGTAAGTGCTATCATCATAGAACCACTTGTTCAGTGTGCTGGATATATGCAGATGTATGATAAGAGTTATATTAAAAAACTTAAAGCTATTTGTGAAGAAGAGGGTATTTTTTTGATTGCTGATGAGATTGCAGTTGGATTTGGAAGAACAGGTGAACTTTTTGTCTGTGATGAAGAGATAAAGCCTGATTTTTTATGTCTATCAAAAGGGCTAACTGGCGGTTATCTACCACTTTCAGTAGTTTTAACTACAAATGAAGTCTATCAAAAATTTTATTGTGATTATAGTGAAGGAAAAGCTTTTTTACACTCGCATAGTTATACTGGAAATCCTCTAGGATGTGCTGCCGCAAATGCTACACTGGATATATTTGAAAATGAAAATATTATAGAAAAAAACAGGGCTAAAGTTAAAAAGTTAGAAGAGCTTTTAGAAAAGTTTAAATCTCTGCTAAATGTAAAAGAGGTAAGACAACGAGGTCTTATAGGTGCAGTTGAGTTAAAAGGTTATAAACCTGAAGAGAGAATAGCTCTTAAGGTCTATGATTATGCTTTAAAAAATGGTGTACTTCTAAGACCGTTAGGTCATGTAGTCTATTTTATGCCACCATTTGTAATAACAGACAAAGAGTTAGAAAAAGTTGTTCAAGTTGCTTACGAAGCAATTACTACTCTACCGTAACTGACTTTGCTAAGTTTCTTGGCATATCTACATCATTTCCAACTCTTATAGATATTTCAAGAGCTAGAAGTTGAGTAACAACCATCATCTCAAAAAACTCTCCCATCGGATGAGTATGAGAATCTGTTTTTATAAAATCATCAGCCAAATCAAAAGGCTCTGGAGATATTGCTAAAAGTGTTACATCTCTTGCACATAACTCTTCTACATTGCTCTTAACTTTATCATAAAGAAGTGTTTTAGGTATAAGTGCTACTGTAAAGAGTTCACTATCAGCTAGTGCTATTGGACCATGTTTCATCTCTCCTGCAGGATAACCCTCGGCATGAAGATAACTTATCTCTTTTAGTTTCAAAGCACCCTCAAGTGCAAGAGGAAAGAATATATCTCTACCAATAAAAAAGAAACCATGGCCATGTAGGTATCTTTTTGATAATCTTTTTAGTTGTTGATGAAGTTCATCTTTTACAATAGTTGCAGCTGGTATATGTTTGATAGCTTTAATCTCATCTTGTAGTTTATCTTTAGTTATAGAATCTCTTTTTTGAGCCAAATAAAGTGATAACATCCACAAAACTATAACTTGTGTTGCAAATGCTTTGGTGCTTGCAACTCCTTTTTCAATCCCTGCACGAGTCATAATAGAAAAATCAGCACCCCTAACGATAGAAGAGTTGTCTACATTACATATCGCTAAAGTTTTCAGACCAGCTCTTTTTGCCATTTTCAATGCTTCAAGTGTATCAGCTGTTTCACCACTTTGACTTATAACTATAAAGAGTGTATCCAAACTAAGTAGAGGCTCTTTGTATCTAAATTCACTTGCTATCTCCACTGTTGTTGGTATCTTAGCATCTCGCTCTAGTAGATAAGAAGCACTCAAAGCTGAGTGGTAGCTAGTTCCACAAGCACATATCTTTATATGATTAACACTATCAAAAAAGTCACTCTCTAGCTCATCAAAAATTATCTTATCATCAGAAACTCGACCTAAAATAGCATCACTTAGAACATCACTCTGCTCATAAATCTCTTTTTCCATAAAAAATCTAAAACCACTCTTTTGAGCTGATATTTTATCACCTACTAAAGGTTTTTTATTTAAAGCAACTTCTTCATCTTTATTAAAAAGTTTAATCTCTCCAAAAGATGTATATCCATATTCTCCATCTTCAAGATAGATAACCTCTGAAGCTTTACCTAAAAGTGCAGCATCACTTGAACCAAAATATATCTCATCTTCACTATTTCCCACTATCATAGGAGAACCATGTTTTGCAAAAAATATTTTTTTATCATCACTCTTAGTTATGAGTAAAATTGCATAAGCCCCATCAAGCTGTGAAATAGTTTTTTCAAATGCTTTTAACTCATCATCTAGTTTTGCAAAGTTTTTCTCATAAAGATGTACTATAACTTCTGTATCAGTTTGGCTTAAAAACTTTACACCATCACTTATTAAAGACTCTTTTAGCTCTTTGTAGTTTTCAATTATTCCATTATGTACAACATAACTAAACTCTCCTAGATGTGGGTGAGCATTTAACTCTGTAGGGCTTCCATGAGTTGCCCACCTTGTATGACCTATACCAACACTAAGTCCATCAACTTCTAAATCTTTAACTTTTTCTTCTAAGTTTACAAGTTTTCCAATAGCTTTAAATGTATCTATTTTCCCATTTGTTAAAATAGCTATTCCTGCACTATCATAACCTCTATATTCAAGCTCACTAAGTCCACCTATTAAAATATCTTTTGAGTTTTTATTTCCTATATATCCAACAATTCCACACATCTTTTAAGCCTTTATAATCTTTGATACTATCAGTTCTTTATTTTTACAAAAATTACCATTTTTTTCTATTAAAATAAGGTTTTTAACTCTATTTTTTACAGTTTGTATCTTCGCGCTGGCAATATCTACACCAAACTCATCAAAAACCGACATAATAGTAGCTAAAATCCCCTTTTGGTCTTTTGTGTTTATACTCATACTTGCATAGGTTCTTGAGTGATTACACTCTATTTTTATCTCTTCTTCTTTGATTTTATTATGCAGAAGTTTTGTCTTTTTATCGGTTTTGAAACTTCTCTCTATGATCTCTTTTATAAGTAGAAGATCACTCTCCTCTTCAAGCTTTTCTAAAAACTCTATTTTAAAATATTTAATACCATTGAAAAACTTAAATATATCCATATTTGTTACATCAAGATTTTTAATCCTTCCTAGAAAATATCCAAGAGAGAAATCATCTTTTCTTATTATCTCAATCATCAAAATTTTATCATTACTCAGTCTATAGTTGTATCTATCCTCAAGGTTAAAACACCACTGTGAAATCTCTACTATTTGTAAAGGAGTATATTTGAAAAATATTAGGTTTGAATCAATAGCTAATACCCTTTTTTGTTGAGATTTACTAAGAGCTAAAAAACTACCTTCTTTAAAAAAAGCTCTCTCTTTTTTAACTCTTTTACTAGCTTCACTAACCATCTTTTTATGCTCTAATGCTTCTAAACTTATCTCATATAACTCTTTTATTAGTTTGGAGTTAAAGTTTGTATATTTACCTTTGCCAACACCCTTTAAATCAGCATATGTCAAGAGTAGTAGTAGTTTTAGAGCTTCTTTAGTCTCTATCTTGGATACAAAGTTAAATACTATCTTATCACTATATATATCTTCACTTGTTGCGGTCATATTTAGGGCTGTGTGGTATCTTATGAGTATATATATTAGCTCTACCTCATTTTTATCAAACTTAAGTGTAGTGGCATATTTACGAGCTATGCTTGCTCCAAGTATTGAGTGGTCTTGCTTTCTTCCTTTTCCACAATCATGTAAAAGTGTAGCAAACTTTAAAACTCTCATCTGGCTTTGATTTAAACTTTTAAATATATCATTGATATAACTATCATCTATATCTTCATATGCTTTGATACTTTTTAACAAGTGTATATCAACTGGGTGTTCATGATAGCCATCAAACTGTGCTAGATGTATTATTTTTTTAAAAGGAGGTATAAGTTTAGTTAATAATTTTGCATCATAAAGTGCAAAAAGAGTATTAAAAAGATATGCTCTCTCAAAAAACTCTTTAGTTATAAAAATATCATTTTTTCTTGAGTAAGATAGTTTATATATAAAGCTTATATCATAAGATATATCTTTATTTTTATGGCTTATCATGTGAGAAAATAGTGATGAAAGATTTTGTTTTTTTGCTTTTAAATTTGTTATAAATCTATCTTCACATAAAAAAATACCATTTTTAAGATATGATTTTTTTAACTTAGAAATAGTTGATGAGTCATAAAACATATGAGAAGTCAATCTCTTTATAGTCTCTCTTGTAATAACTCTTATCTTTGACATAGAACTAAAAGTTTTTTTGATAAGTTTAGTTTCACTTATCTGCAACATTTTTCCAATAGTTGGTGCATACTCTAAGATAAGTCTATCTTGCTTTTTCCCACAACTTATATGAAGAGCAGTTCTTACTTTAAATAAAAACTCCACACTTGAGTATAAAGATGTATAGTCATTGTAACTTAATATATTGTTTAGTAGCTCTTTAACACGAGGAAGATTAAAAAGAGAGTTTGTAATCCAAAAAAGAGTGTTAAAATCTCTTATTCCTCCTAATGATGATTTTATATCAGGTTGCATACTAAAGTTTGATTTGGCTTCTCTTTGTCTGTACTCTTCTATCTTTTGAGTGATAAATAGTTTTTGATTATCATTTCTGACTCTTTTAAGTTCATTTTCAACACTAACCCATAAAAATTTACTACCGCTGATAAAGCGGCTCTCAATGAGTGCAGTTTTTATAGTATGATCACTCTGACTTGCTTCAAATAGCTCTTCTAACTTATGAACTCTATGACCTATCTTCATACCACTATCCCACAAAATCTGTATTAATCTTTGAATAATAGGTTCTGTATTGTAACCATCAATATCTCTATATACTATCAATAAATCTATATCTGAGTATGGACTAAGTTGTTCTCTTCCGTATGAACCAAGAGCTATTATGGTAATAGGTATGGAGTTTATCATAGGAACAAACTCTTTAAATGAGTGACGAAGTATATACTTATAAATTATTTTTATAATTTGGTCAACATTTTTACCATGCCATAGTAGAAACTTTTTACCTTGATTTTTTGCAAAAACTTCCTCAAAAGAGTTTTGAGAATTTTTTATCTCTTTTCTTATAATTTTAGAGAGTTCAAAATCACTACCATTGTTAGAGAGTAAATCTTCTATTTTGTATTGTATATTCATACTCTATTATAGTTATATTTTAATAAATTTTTAATATTTGTTTTCACATGATAGCTCTTATAGTATCTAACTATGATAGTAAAAAATTAA
>DQSO01000117.1 GCA_015663225.1 Campylobacterales bacterium | reverse complement strand
TGATTCCATGTATGGCATACCAGGCATTTGAGGCATAAAGAACTTTACTTTTACTTTTGCATCTACTGGTTTTTTATTTAAGGAGATAAATATTTGAAATTCATTTGTTCCTACTATAAGACTTTTAAGAGAACTTACTACTACAGTATAGTTATCAATATTTTTCTTGTGATGAAGAGATTGAGAATTTTTTGATTGACTCATTGATGCTCCACACTTACCAGCTCCACACTTATCCATTGCTGATAGATTAGTTAATGTTAAAAGTGTTATAGTTACGATTGTCACTAGCTTTTTCATCTTTTATCCTTTTTTATTGAGTTGGGTTATTATAGATGTTTAGTGTGGGGTATATGTGTAGATTTTAAGGGGAGCAGTATGGATAGTTCAGTTGTGACGATGATGATAATGATTTCAACATTTTTGGGAGCACTTGGTTTAGGGGCACTTTTATGGGGACATAAAACAGGACAGTTTGATGATGTAACTAAGTTTTTAGAGGGTACTAAGTTTGATGGTGAAGATGAACTTCAAGATGCTATAAAGATGGAGCAAAAGAGAAAAACCATGAAAGAAAAGAAAGAAAAAGAGAAAAACTACGGACCACCAGATTAAAGAAAACTTAAATTATTTTAACTCTTAAATCATAAAATATTATTTAATTAATAAACAATATAATAAAACTATTATTTACAAAACTGGGGATTATTTAATAAATGTACAAAAATATTATAACTATTTGTATTATTGTTATTGGGAGTGTTAAGCTTGATGCTGGGCAGTTTTCTATTTGTAATGACCAGTTTTATATTGCAGAATCACAAAAAGTTAAAGAGGAAAAATCTTTAGAATCTATTTTAAAAAACCAACCAAAAAATATAGAGTGTATGTTAAAACTTGCTTCAGTCTATCTTCGTACTGATAAAGTTGCACAGGCATTTGACCTTATCACTGAAGCATATTCTTTAGATCCTAAGTTTGTAAAAAATGCTAAGATTTCAAAGATACTAGATTTAGCACTTCGTCTTAGTCGTTTAAGAATGAGGGCTGAAGCGAGTAAAGATTTTACTCTTTGGAATGAGCTTGGAGAGATTTATTTTGATATGGGTATTTTTATAGAGTCTGCTAAGGCATATGAGCAGAGTATTAAGTTAAATAATGCTCAAAAAAATAAAAAAATACTTTTAGCTATATGCTATGGACACTATTATGAGTATGAGAGTTCAAAAAGAGTTTTTGCAGAGGTTTTAAAAGAAGATTCATATAACTTTTATGCAAATTACTACTATGCAAAACTTTTAAAAAATGCTTTGAGTGTCAATGGATGGAAACCATTTATGTTACTTGCAAAGTATATTATAGAAAAAAAAGATCCTAAGTTTGATAGTGAAGATGAAAAAGATTTTGTGATAGAGGATATTGAGTATGAACTTACAAACTAAGGCGATTTTTTTAGATCGTGATGGAGTGATTAATATTGACAAGAGTTATGTTTGTAAAAAAGAAGATTTTGAGTTTGTTACTGGAGTTTTTGAAAGTTTAAGATATTTTCAGAGTCTTGGATATATATTATTAGTTGTTACAAATCAATCTGGAATAGGTCGAGGGTATTATAGCGAGGATGATTTTTCTGCTCTTACCTCTTTTATGATCAAGGAGCTAAAAAAAGAAGATATAACTATCGACAAAGTTTATCACTGCTCATCAACTCCTGAAGATAATTTATCATGTAGAAAACCAAATCCAGGAATGCTTTTAGATGGTAAAGAGGATTTTAATATAGATATGGAAAACTCATGGATGATCGGGGATAAAAAAAGTGATATTGAAGCTGGCAGTCGTGCAGGAATAAATAATACTATCTACATAGGTAACAAGAAGCTTAATATCGCTAAGTTTTCTGTTAACTCGATTTTAGATACAATGGATATTATTAAATAATAAACTTGGTTGTTTGCCGTAAGGAGCTATAGATTTATGAGATATATTGATGATGAGTTGAGAGATAAAACTATTTTGATAACTGGTGGGGCTGGATTTATAGGGTCTAACTTGGCTTTTTATTTTCAGGCTAACCACTCTAAAGCTAGAGTTATTGTTGTTGATAAGTTTAGAAGTGGTGCTACTTTTTCAAATGGCAATCTAAAGAGTTTTGGTCACTTTAAAAATCTTTTAGGATTTAGTGGCGAGGTTATTAGTGGTGATATAAATGATCCGCGAGTTATGGAATCACTAGAGAAAAATTATAAGTTTGATTATATCTTTCATGAAGCAGCGATAAGTGATACTACCGTCGCTGAACAAGATTTGATGATAAAGACAAATGTAAATGCTTATAAAAATCTTCTACTCATTGCTCTTAAACATAATGCTCACATGATATATGCTTCAAGTGCTGCGACTTATGGTGATAGTGATGTTTTTGAAGTTGGAAATGAACAACCAAACAATGTATATGGTTTTTCAAAAGTTATGATGGATAATATCTCTTATGAGTATATAAAAAAACAGGATAATATTAAAATAGTTGGACTTAGGTATTTCAATGTCTATGGAAAGGGAGAGTTTTTTAAAAATAAAACTGCTTCAACAGTAGTGCAGTTTGGACATCAATTATTAGCTGGAAATCAGGTAAAATTATTTGAGGGAAGTGATAAAATATTGAGAGATTTTATCTATATCGAAGATGTTGTACAAGCAAATATAAAGGCTATGGAAGCTAAAAAGAGCGGTGTTTACAATGTAGGAACTGGGAAAGCTAGAAGTTTTCTTGATATTGCAGATACCGTTCAAAAAGAGTTGGGATTGAGCCTTGATTATGAATATATACCAAATCCTTTTATAGGGCAGTATCAGTTTTTTACTCAGGCAAATATAGATGATACAAGAGAGTTTTTAGGATATGAGCCTAGATTTAGTTTAGAAGATGGGATAAAAGATTATATTTTTGAGATTAAAAGATTGTTTGAAGCAGAGGTAAAATAAGTGAAAAAACCAAATATATTAGTAATCGGTGATTTGATAGTAGATCACTACCTTTGGGGTGGTGTTGATAGGATTTCTCCTGAAGCTCCTGTGCAAGTTGTGGATATAAAAGAGGAAGAGTTTTTGATGGGTGGAGCTGGAAATGTTATCAATAATCTCATAAGTTTAGGTGGAAAAGTTGGTGTATGTTCAGTAATTGGTGATGATGAAGGTGGAGAGTTTTTACAAAAAAGACTTGGAGAGAAGGGTGTAGTTAAAGAGGGTTTGACTATACAAAAAGGTCGTCGAACTTCTAAGAAGAGTCGTATTATATCTTCTCATCAGCAGATTTTACGAATAGATAGAGAGGATAAAGAGGATATTTCAAAGAAGAGTGAAGATTTGATAGTTCTTCGTGCTTCTATCGTGCTTGATTTTTATGATTGTGTGATTTTGAGTGATTATGGTAAGGGTGTTTTGACTAATAGTTTAGTTGGACGAATTATTGAGCTTGCAAATGGAAAAAATAAACCAGTTTTAGTTGATCCTAAAGGGAGTGATTATAGTAAATACAAAGGTGCAACACTTCTAACTCCAAATAAAAAAGAGGCTTGTGAAGCTACAAATATAGATATAAAAGATGATGATAGTCTAAAAAATGCACTTAAAAAACTTAAAGATGAAGTTGAGCTTGAATACTCTATCATCACACTTAGTGAAGATGGTATTGCACTTTTAGATGATGAGTTTAAAAAGATACCAACAGTAGCTCGTGATGTATTTGATGTAACTGGGGCTGGAGATACTGTAATATCAGCTATAGCTATAAGTTTAGTTAGTAAAAAGTCAATAGTTGAAGCGATAGAGTATGCAAATAGGGCTGCTGCAGTTGCTGTTAGTCATGTTGGATGTTATGCCGTAAAAGCTGAAGAGATTGATCAAGGTCAAAGTGGTAGAAAGATTGTTACGATAGAAGAGATTATTGAACTTCTTCCAAAAAACAGAAAGATAGTTTTTACAAATGGATGTTTTGACATACTTCATAGTGGGCATATAAAGTATCTGAAAGAGGCAAAAAGTTTTGGAGATATACTTGTTCTTGGGTTAAATGAAGATGAGAGTATTAAGAGGCTAAAAGGTGAAAATCGACCAATAAATGAGTTTGCAGATCGAGCAGAGGTTATGGCAGCTCTTGAAATGATTGATTTTGTTGTAGGATTTTCAGATGATACACCTTATGAGTTAATCAAAGTTATTAAGCCAAATATCTTGGTTAAAGGTGGAGATTATGAGGGGAGAGAGGTAGTTGGTAGTGATATTGCTGATGAGACTAGACTTGTACAGTTTGTAGATGGAAAGAGTACGACAAATATCATAAAAAGGTGTTCGTTATGATGAATATGATTGAGAGTGAGTTAAAAGAGCATCAAGAGATTATTCAAAAAACTATTGATGAGTTGCAAAACTATATCTATACTGCTTGTTTGATAGTTAGTGAGAGTATAGCAAGTGGGCATAAACTTCTTCTTTGTGGAAATGGTGGAAGTGCGGCTGATGCTCAACATATTGCAGCTGAACTAACTGGTCGGTATAAAAGTACGAGAAAAGGGTTACCCGGAATCGCCTTAACAACTGATACATCAGCTATTACAGCTATTGGAAATGACTTTGGGTATGATGAAGTTTTTA
>DQSO01000122.1 GCA_015663225.1 Campylobacterales bacterium | reverse complement strand
GTGAGTGAAGGATTCGAACCTTCGAAGGTAAAAACCAGCAGATTTACAGTCTGCCCTCTTTGGCCACTTGAGTAACTCACCATTAAAGAACTTCTTGGCTAATAACAAAGTTCTACATCCACAGTCATTTCTGGTCAAACACTGTAAAATGGTGCTGGCGAAAGGAATCGAACCATCGACCGCCTGATTACAAATCAGGTGCTCTACCGACTGAGCTACACCAGCATTTTTATTCAAATTTATGAACGAGCCGAGATTATACAAAAAAAATATACTATTGTCAATAGTAAATCAACTTTTTTATAAAAAATTTAAAAGTTTTTCTATATGATACATTATATAGAGTACGAGGAATAAATATGAAGATTCTATTTTCACCAAGTGAAACAAAAAATTCAGGTGGTTTGGATATTAAGTTTGAAAACTTAGAGTTTATTTTACCAAATCTACATGATAAGCGAATAGAAGCTATAAAATATTATCAATCTTATATAGAAAAATCAGATAATAATTTATTGATGAAGCTTTTTGGTACAAAAAAACAAGCATTAATTGATAAATACAAAGAGGATATATTTAAAAAACCAATAATGAAACCCATAGAGAGATATAGTGGTGTCGCTTATGAATATCTGAACTACTCTCTATTATCATGTGAAGCAAAAAGATATATAGATAGCAATACAATAATATTTTCAAATCTATTTGGTCCCTTGCTTGCGGGAGATAGTGGTATACCTGAGTATAAGCTCAAACAAGGCGAATCACTAGGAGAGATAAAACTAGAGAACTACTATAAGGAATATTTTAGCAGTGAACTTGATGAGTATCTAAAAGATGAAGAGATTATTGATTTAAGGGCTGGATTTTATGAAAAATTTTACAAGATAAACAAGCCATATATAACAATGAAGTTTTTAAAAGGTGGCAAAGTTGTTAGTCATTGGGCAAAGGCCTGTAGAGGATTAATACTTAAAGCTATTGCTTATAACAATATCCAAACAATTGAACAACTTATGATGATGGAAGTTGAAAATCTTTCTATTAAAGAGATAAAAAAGATTGGTCTTAAAGAAGAGATAGTTTATGAGATTAGTAGCTTATAAACTCTTGAAGTACTATGAATAAAACCATCTATACTAATATTTCTACCCTCTCTTGCAAACTCTTTTCCATCAAGATATAACAAAGTAGTAGCTGCTGAAAAAACTTGAAAGTCTGCAGAAATTTCAGGAGATACGGTACTATCTATTGAAATAATTTTTATAAGTGGAAAGTTTTTCTTAAACTCACTTTTTAGTTTTGGCTCTACTGCTTTACAAACATTGCAAGTTGGAGTTGAAAAATAGAGTAAAACTCCAACTTCTTTTTTTATCGATTCTCTAATCTCATCTAAGCTCATATATTTTGCCTATTTTTAATCTTTGGAATTGTTATAGTAACTTTTCCATTATTGTACTTACTATCTATACTGTCGACCAATCCATCTTTTGGAACTTTTACAATATAACTTTGAGATGTTGATTTAGTCATATTTTTACTTTCTTGTTTTGTATCTATTGATATATATAAAAAACCATTTTTTACATCAAGTTGAAGTTTGGAGTTTGCTTTATCTTTTAAAAGTAGCTCTAGCTCATACTTATCACCCTTGTCTTGAAAACTTTTATAACTTTTCAAATCAAACTCTTTTAAAATATCATTAAAAAAAGAGTCGTTTTTACTAAGAGTACTTAAATCTTTTTGTATCTGTCCTATAACATCATTTAGGCCACTTTTAAACTCTTCTACACCTTTTTTTAATTCATCTTGAACTTGTTTATTTCCAAATATATCACCAAAAAGTTTTTTAAAGTCTTGTTTAATAGTTTCCTCTAGTGAAGATAGATTCTGCTCAGTTTTGCTCTCACTCTTAGGCTCTTGTTTTTGTATATTTATAATAACTTCTGGTTCATTTACTACTAGTTTTGTATTTTTTAACTGATTTATTTGATAGCCTTGATATGCTACAACTGCTATTAAGATAACGATAACTACTGCAATCAATGAAGTCTTCATTTTATTTTTATTCCCTTCTCATCTAGTACAATCTGATTATCTTCGATAAGTTTTGTTAAAGATGCTTTATATGCTTTTTTACTCATACCAAACATCTTTTTTATATCATCTGCATCAGATTTATAAGTATATGATAGTAGTCCATTGTGTATTTTTAGTCTATCTAAAAGAGTTTGTGAATTTGTGTCTGTTTTATTTTTGCCTATGGGATTAAGTGAAATATCTAACTTCCCATCATCTCTAACTTTTTTAACATAAGCTTTTAACTTTTGAGTTATTTTTACAGTTTGAAAAATCTCGTTATTATAAAGCATACCCTCATGAGTATTATTAACAATTACTTTATATCCCATCGGAGTTTTTGCAATAACTAAAATATCAACAGCTTTTAGATGCTCGGCCAAAGCCGTATCATGTGAAAGATATTTATGTATCCTCATATCTGCGACGAGTCTATTTGTAGATATATCAACACTAAGAGCAAATAGATATTTTTGCCCTACTCTTAGACTTCCCTTTTGCATCTTTTTTGGTACTAATACATGTTTTAAAAGACCTATATCAACAAAAACTCCAAAATCACTCTTATCAACTACTTCTAAAAACTCAAACTCTCCTGCTATAAGATATGGTATTTGGGTCGTTGAAACTATCCTATCTTCTGAATCTTTATATACAAAAACTTCTACCTCATCTCCAATATTCATATCATCAGTTATATATGAGTTTGGAAGCAACACGGCACTCTCATCTTTGGCAACTAAGTAAAATCCATAATCACTATCTCTATCTATAAGTAGCTTATTATATTTTCCTACTTGGATTATTTTATTCATACTTTTTTCCTTTATGCTTCTCTTTTTTAAAATCTTTTATTCTTTTTATTCTTTGAAGGATATTTGCACGATGAAGTATATCTTTTTTTATCATATCCATATCATACTCACTCTCTGGCAAATTTGCACTATACTCAACAAACTCTTCTAATCTTTTTAGATACTCTTTAGTAAGAATGACTTTTTTAATCCCGTCAAATGGTTTAAATATCTCATCTATATAATCAGCAAATCTCTTTTTATCTAACTCTTCTTTTTTTATATATCTCACTACTCTATTTAAATATCGCTCTAACTCTCTTGTGTACTTTGTAAGTTCATATTTTTGAATTCTTTTATCTGTAAATGCCATACTATAATCTTACCAATGTTGCACCCATCCCACCCATATTAGCTGGTGCATCTTTAAATGATTTTACTTTTGGATAGGTTTTTAAAAAAGTTTTTACTGCATATGCTAATTTTCCAGTCCCAACTCCATGATAGATTAAGATCTCATCATATCCTGTTATAAGTGCATCTGAAAGATACTTATCAAGTTTTTCTATAGCTTCTTCAGCTCGCAACCCATGCAAATCAAGTTGAACACTTGAAAATTGTGGTTTTTGCACTGTAATATTAGATTTTTGCTTTATTTTTGGTGGTTTTTTATTGCCACTTGGCTTTAAATCTTTTAGTGGAACTTTTATCCTTACTCCAGTGCAATCAACAAAAGCCATATCATTTCTTATAGTTATTATCTCGCCCCTACTTCCAGCATATTTAACTACATTTCCAACTTTAAAATCTACTTTATCATGTGAGATTTCTTTTGTTAGAGCCTCTTTTTTCTTTTTGTCAGCTTTATTTAAAAGTCTGTGAATTGAAGCACGATCAGAACTTTTTGCTGCTTTTTTTGCTTCATTTATCGCCTCTTGATACTCGCGTTCTAGTGCAATCTTGGTCTTTCTCAACTCCTCTTCAGCTCTATATTTTTGTTCTTTTAGATTCTCTTCTAATCTTATAGTTTTTTCAATATCTTCATCTAGTTTTTTTTGTTTTACTTTAAAGTCAAGTTCTAAATCTATATTTTTTTGTATCAGTTCGTTTAGATTTTCTTGATCTTCGCCATATTGTTCTTTTACCTCTTGTATGACATTTTGGCTAATCCCATATCTCAGTGCTGTTTCAAAAGCATAACTCTTTCCTATCGTTCCACTTAAAAACTGGAAAGTCGGTTTTTGACGAACAAGGTCATATATTGCTGCTAAGAGTTCAACCTCTGTATTAGTTGCCATCATAGCTGCTAATCTTTTATGATGAGTAGTTATTACAATCTTTACATCTTTTTTTATAAGTCGTTGAAGTATCACTTTAAACAAACTTGCAGCTTCATCCGCATCAGTTCCTAGTTCAATCTCATCAATACCCACTATAAAATTCTGCTTTGAAAAGAGTTTACTAAACTCACTCATCCGACCTGCAAATGTTGATATATCATTTTTGACACTTTGAGGATCATCAATAATGGCTACAATCTCTTTAAATGAACAGACTTTAGAGTTAGCCGAATCAATACGAAATGGTAGAAGATATTTAGATAAAAATACGGCACTAAGCAAAGATTTCAAAAGCATAGTTTTACCACCAGCATTTACACCTGTGATAAGTAGTATCTTTTTTGAAAAATCTATATCTATAAGCTTTGGATCTTTAAGTGCGGGGTGAGCAAAGTTTTTTAAGAGTATTGAGTTATCGCGAGAGGGTTTTACAAACTCCAAATCATAACTTTTTGCAAACTTTACTCTTGCTTGGTAGTGATCAAACCTATCAAAATCACGATTTATAAAGTTTAAAAACTTCTCAAACTTAGCGAATAGTGCTGATATGATTTTCTCATACTCATATATAAGCTCATCTCTTTGAGAGTAAAAAGAGGCTTGTTGTTTTTTAAGATTTGCGATACTTTCAGGAAGTACATAAAAAAATCCTCCACTACTACGAGAAATAACTGTAGCTTTTAATACATGGTTAAATCCACCTCGCACTAACAATGTTTCACTCTCATCTATATAGTGTATTTGAGTATTTACTAAATATGGGGATAATTTTTTTGTATGGATCAGTCTACTTAAAGACTCTTTTATATCTGATTTATTTCTTTTTAAAGCATTTGCGAGTTGTAAAAATCTCTCATCTACTGATGGTTTTAGGTTTCCCTTATCATCAAAATAATTTGCAATTTCCATTATCTCTGGTGGGATTATTATCTTATCTATCCACTCTCGCATGATAGGAGTGTGATTTAACTTTTTAAGATAGTTAAAATACCAAATAATCTTAATAAATTCAAAAATCTCATATAACTTTAAAATACCCTGTTTTTTAAGATACATTAGTGAACTATCAAGATTTTGTATCTCTTTTGGTGGAGTAAAATCAACTCCAGAGAGTTCATCTATAAATTTTTTATGCTGGTTAACATCCCCATCAATATGAAGAGGTTTAGTACGAGCTAGAAAACTTTTAAAATCTTCTATAAAATCTGTTAAGTCTAGTTTGTTGCAAATAGTATCTATCATGTGAAGTATGTTAGCGAAAATTTATGAATATTTTACTCTTTTAACTTGCAATCTTGTATAGGGAACTTATCAATAGTCTCTTTTTTAGACAAAAAGACCATTGTACCACTTTGATAAGTATAATTTTTTTGTGAAATCTCTCTATCCTTACATATAAGAGTTTTACCAGACTTATATGAGTTTAAAAGCGAAGTTACTCCATCTTGAATCTGGTTAGTCTGATACTGGTGTAGACCAACCATTGATAAAACTAACAGCAACATTTTTATAAGTGTAGTGTTTGAAACTTTTTCATCATCTTTAAATTTCAATACTAAAAATAAAACAAAAAGTATTATAGATATAAAAAGTGCTATTTTTATCACTCTTATCCTCTTAACTGATATGTAATATCCCCAGCTCCAAGACCAAGTATCAAACCACTACTTATCGTTGCTAGGTTTTTATCATCTTTTATCAAATCTATTTTAAAATCATTTTTTTTCAAAGAGTCCGCAAAGATTGGATTGTATCTACTAAAGTGGTTTGGAAAATCTATAAACTGCTCCTCTTCTCCAATATTGTAAACAGGCAAAATAACTAACTTATCAACTCCATCAAAACACTCTTTAAACTTATCAAGATTATCTATAGTTCTTGAGTATTTATGCGGTTGCCATATAGCTACTATCTCTTGTATTCCTAAAAGTGAAGCATATTTTTTTGCTGATTGGATAGTTGCTGTTATCTCTGTTGGGTGGTGTGCATAATCATCAATCAAAACACGACTATTATCACATGATAATATATCAAATCGTTTTTTTATACCCTTGTATTGTTTTAAATTCTCTCTTACTTCTATGAGATTATCACTGTTTATGGCGGCTAGTATAGCTAAAGAAGCATTTATGGCAATATGGTCACCTACTCCAAAAACTTCAAATCGTCCTAAGTCTTTTAAAACAAATGATGTATAAGGCTCACCATCAACTAAAACAGTTTTTATATCTTTTATATCACGACTAGGATATAACCTTATCGCATCAATATCAGTTAGAGTTGATAAAAACTCATCTTCTGCATTTAAAACTCTTACTTTTGCTTTTTTTATAAATGTTGTATAAGCATCATAAAATTTTTCTAAATCATAGTTATAATGCTCCATATGTTCAGGTTCTGCATTTATAACTATAGCAACATAGGGAGAGATATTTAAAAAACTAGAGTCACTCTCATCCGCCTCAAATACTATATTTTCACAATCAACAGCTCTCATATTTGAGCCGTATTGTTTACTCTCAGCACCTATTATCATGCTACAATCTACTATGGAAGAGAGCATTGCACTTGTCGTACTCTTTCCATGAGCTCCCGCAACTGCAAATACCTTTTTATCTTTTAAAACAAATGGTAATGCCTCTTTTCTTGAAAGAATAAGCATACCTTTTTTCTTTGCTTCTACTATTTCTGGATTTGTATCTTTTATGACGGCAGAGTATATAACTATATCTTGGTTTTTAATATTGTCACTATGGTGAGGAGTATTTACAACTATTCCCTCTTCTTGAAGTGTTTTAGTTATTGGTGATTCTTTTATATCTGAGCCTGTTATATTATAACCGCGAAATTTGAGAAATCTTGCAAGTGCAGAGAGACCTATGCCTCCTATACCTATGAAATGAATTGTATTTGACATCTTTGACATATATTATCCTAATATGCTCTTAACTCTTAAAAGGGCATCTTTTGTATTTTGCTCATCCTCGACTAGAGCAATTCTAACATACTTATCGGCAATTTTACCACGAGACAGGAAACTTCCTGGTAAAACCTTTAAATTTTTCTCCTTATAGAGTAGTTTGGTAAACTTTTTATCATCTTTAACCTCTAACCATATATAAAAAGTTGACTTTGATGGAGTGACACCTAAAATATCTTCTGCAAGTTGAAAGTTTTTTCTATAAATCTCTCTTGAATTTTCCACATGATTGTCATCATCCCAAGCTGATGATGCAGCATATTGTAGTGGAAGTGGTGATGCACAACCTACATAAGTTCTATACTTCATGTAAGCTTTTAAAATTTTGGCATCACCTGCTACAAAACCACTTCTAACTCCTGGTGCTGAACTTCTTTTAGAGATAGAGTTTAAAACTATGATATTTTTAAACTCTCTATTTCCAGCTTTTATACTTGCTTCAAGTAGTGAATGATCAGGAGTTTGGTTGTATATCTCACTATAACACTCATCATTTATTAGTATAAAACTGTACTCTTTACTAGCTTTAACCCATAAAACTAACTCATCTAGAGTAAGACTTGATGCTGTTGGATTATTTGGAAAGTTTATGATGACTAAATCTACAGTTTTTAGAGTATCTATAAAGTTTGCAGGTAGAACTTTAAAGTTATTTTCTTTTGTCAAATCAAGATGAAATATCTTAGCTCGACTAGCAATAGCAGCTCCTTCATATATCTGGTAAAAAGGATTAGTAAATGCCATAGATGGATTTTTTTCATCAAATAGTAAAAATTGAGGTAGATTAAACAAAACTTCTCTTGTTCCAAAAGTTGGTATTAGTTGATTGTCGTCTAAAGTTATGCCAAATCTTCTTTTAACAAAACCTTTCATGGAGTCTTTCAACCTTTTTTCACCAGCTGTTTTTGGGTATTTATTTAGAAAGTGGCTAGATTTTGAAAGCTCTTCTTGTATAAAGTTTGGAGTTTGAAGTTGTGGCTCACCGATAGTTAAAGATATTGGTTTATAATCTTTATTTGGTTCTATATCTTTTAAAAGTTCGTTTAATTTTTCAAATGGGTATGTTTCAAAATTCATGTTGTATCCAGTTTTTTATTTTAAGATAGCAGATTTATACTTTTTTTCTTGTAAAGCCCCTTCTATGGTTCTTTTTTGAACTTTTAAAAACTCTAATTCTCTCTCCATCTTATGTATGGAGATACTTTTAACATATATTTTATTGGCAACAACTATTTTTGGAAGAAAAATTAGTAAAACTGCAATCACAGCTAAATATGTATAGAGAATATTTTTAAATGATATATTTTTATCTTCAATATACTCTTTATCATACTCTTGTAAAAGTTCGATTCTATCTTCGTTGATGTTAGAAAAACTTAAAAATTCTAAGTCTCGAACTTCTACTCCTTGGATTTTGGTCAACTTCTTCCTTTCTCGGTTGTATAGGCTTTTTGGTAATGATTTTACCCTTAGCATGATTTCTATCACATAGACATCTTGAAGCTAATTTTGGACAAATACAGTTCTCTGTCCAACTCTTAAATATATTTTTTACAATTTTATCTTCAAGTGAATGAAAGCTTATTATAGCAATTAAAGATTTAGATATATTTAAATCTTTAATATTTTCCAATAATCTTTTTAATTCTCCCAGTTCATCATTGACTTCTATACGAATTGCTTGGAAAGGAAGAGTTGCTGGATGAAGCTTACTAGAGCCGAAATTTTGGGATATAAACTCTGCTAACTCCCTAGAACTTTCAAATGGTTTTTTCACTCTTTGGGTCTCTATAAGAGAAGCTAATTTTTTATATTGCTTAAATTCTCCATAATTTTTAAAAATAGTTTCTAAATCTTTTTTAGAATATCTATTTACAACCTCATAAGCACTGAGTGAAGAGTTAGGATTCATCCTCATATCAAGTGTGGGAGAGGTAAAACTAAACCCTCTATCTTTTTTATCAAGCTGAAGTGATGATAGACCAATATCTGCCAATACACCTTGTATATCATACTCTTTTAACTCCTGTGTTACTGTTGAAAATCTACCTTTTTTAAAGACAACCCTATCACTATATGGTTGTAGTCTTTTTTTAGAAAATTCTAAGGCTTCATCATCTTGATCAATACATATCATTTTAATATTTGAATTTGATTTTAATATAGCTTCACTATGTCCACCATAGCCAACTGTACAATCAACAATATAGCCACTTTTTATCTCTTTAAATATATCAATCACTTCATCTAACAAGACTGGTATATGAGGAATATTCAAGAAAAATCCTTTTTTTGCTACAATACTATCGAAAAAAAGCAAAAATGCCATCTTTGGTGAGTTAAAAGAGCGAGATTTTATTGAGCTTTATTTTCAAAAAGACTATAGATATAGTGATGCCTCTATAGATAGCTATATTCACCGCCAAATATATCAAAATATTAGTGAAGCAAAATATGTTTGTTATGCGATGCCACAAAGTATTATCGCCTACTCCTTAAAATCTAATAACTTTAAACCTGAAGATTGCTTTGGATATTTAAATTTTGAAAATATTGAAATTTACGATCCTAAAAATTTTGATGATTGGTATACAAGAGCTCCTCATGAGATAACACAGCATCTGAAAAATGAAAATGATATTATGATCATCAAAGGATACGGTATTTATAGATATAGCAGAGATTTAAATGATCTTGTTAAAAAAATTGCTATCTTGGAAAATGGTGCAAAAATGTTACTTTCTAGTTATAATATAAACTGATTCTTAAATAAAAAAACTTGTAATAAAATCTTATACTTAAATCAACTAAACTTATATTCATTTTAAATTTTTTTTACTATAATAACTCAAATAATAAGGTCAAGGATTCAAATGATTTCATGGATGCAAAAACATCGGAAATATCTTGTAGTAACTATATGGATTAGTACTATTGCATTCGTAGCAGCTGGTAGTATGGGTTGGGGTGCATATAGTCCAGGTAGTGGGAAAAGTGATGTAATTGCTAAAGTAGGAAGTATAGATATAACAAATAGAGATTTTCAATCAACACACTCTAGGATTTTTAACTATTATAACCAGATGCTAGGTGGAAAACTTACTAAAGAGAAAGCTAAGTCTTTGAAGATCGAAGATATAGCACTAGAGCAACTTTTCAATAACACACTCATTCAAAATTATGCAAAAGATTTAGGTATTGTTGTGAGTGATGAGGAAGCTGTACAAGAGCTACTAACAATAGAAGCTTTTCAAACAAATGGTCAATTTTCACAAAAAAAGTATGAAGAACTTCTAGTAAGTCTTAATACAAGCGCAAATGAGTTTGAAGCAAATATTAAAAAAGATTTAGCTAGAAAAAAACTTTTTGTAGCTTTAAATCTTCCTATAACAGATTTGGAAAAGAAACTACTATACTCTTCTATATATATTCAAGATAAGTTGAAACTAAAAGTAATAGATAGTAAAAATCTAAAAGTAGAACTAAAAGAAGAAGAGATTAAGAAATACTGGGAAAGCAATAAACAGAGATATATGAGTCAAAAGAGTTATCTTCTTGATATTGTAAAAGTTGATGCATCTACTATTGAAGTTGAAGATAGTGATTTGAAAAAACTATATAGTGAGAAAAAATTTCTTTTCAAAGGCGAAGATGGAAAAATTCTCGATTTTGATAAAGCTAAAGAGATGGTTGTAAAACAAGTACAGATGAAAAAAGCTAAGAGCAGTATTTTGAAAAAATATCTTAAGTTTAAAAGCTCTAAACTTAAAGCTGATGAGAGCATCACTGTAACTGATCAAAATAGTCTATTTGCTATGGAAAAAGTTCATGGTGCTAAAGTTGGAGAGTATATAAGAAGTATAAAAACAGATACAGGCTATATATCAGCTCTACTTAAAGAGGTAAAAGAACCTAAAATACTTAAGTTTGAAGATGCAAAGATTATGGCTACAAATGATTTTAAAACCATAAAAGAAGATGAAGCATTAGAAAAGTTAGCAAAAGAAAATCTTGATAACTTGGATGGTGCTAAAGAGCTAGACTTTATTAACAGAGATGACTTTGAGAAGTTAGATATGTTTAGCAAAGATGAAGCAGTTGAGTTTTTAAACAGCCTATTTTCTAAAAATGATAGTAAGGGTTATCATATATTTAGTGATAAGATTGCTGTTTATGAGATAGTATCTCAAAAGATATTTGATAAGAAAAAGTTTGATGAAGTAGAAGAGAAACTTGAAGATAGTCTTAAAAACCTAAAAAATAGATCTATAGAAGGTGGGTTAGTGAAGAAATTAAAAACTATGTACAAAATTGAAAAATATTATAAAGTAAAAGGATAGAGATTGAGTAAAATAATTTTAGGTATTGATATTGGCTCTACTAAGACATGTGCTATTATCGCTCAAAAGTCTGATGATACTATCAAAATACTTGGTGCTGGGATTTCAAAAAGTGGTGGTATTAAAAAAGGTATTATTACAAATATTGAACAAGCTTCAAGATCTATTAAAAGAGCTGTTGGAGATGCGAAGAAAGTTTCTGGTACTCACTATGATGATGTAATAGTCTCTATCTCTGGTGCTTATGCTAAAAGTGTTGATAGTTACGGTGTTGTAAATGTACCAAATAATGAGATTGGTATAAATGAAATCAATAGAGTTCTACAAATGGCTGATCACAATGCTAATATACCTGCAGAGTATGAAAGACTTCATGTACTTCCATATAATTTTAAAGTAGATGAACATAGCAGCATAGATGATCCTCTTGGTATGAATGGAGCAAGACTAGAGGTAAATACTCATATTATTACTGTTTTAAAATCATCTTTAAATAATCTGAAAAAAGCTATAAAATCAGCTTCTATTGAGGCTACAAATATAGTGCTAAGTGGTTATGCTTCAAGTATATCTGTTTTAAATGACGATGAAAAAGAGTTAGATGTTGCCGTTATTGACATTGGTGGAGCTACAACTGATATAATTGTTCATAAAGGACACTCTATAAGATACAATGAGTTTGTAG
>DQSO01000093.1 GCA_015663225.1 Campylobacterales bacterium | reverse complement strand
TTTTAGCACCTTCGATGATAGAGTCTAAAAAGTTTTTTACAGTTGAAAATGATTTAAAATAACTTTGTATATACTCTTTTGCTTCATCTACAGTTATACCCAGAGTCTGAGAGAGTTTTCTACTTCCCATACCATATAAAAGTCCGAAGTTTATAGTCTTAGCGATAGATCTTTTCTCTTTTGCTTCATCATTACCAAAGATTTTAATAGCAGTTTCAAGATGAATATCTTTATCATTGTTAAAAGCATCAATAAGTGCCTTATCATGCGAGAAGTGAGCTAAGAGTCTAAGCTCTATTTGAGAGTAATCAATACTCACAAGTTTATATCCATCTCTTGCTATAAATCCCTCTCTTATTTTTCTAGCAAGTGGGGTTCTAACAGGTATATTTTGGAGATTTGGATTTTTACTGCTTAGTCTTCCAGTAGTTGTTCCAGTTTGTAAAAATGAACTATAAATACGAGCTTTATCATCAAGTTTTGCTAATTTTAAAAGAGGTTCTATATAAGTTGATCGCAGTTTATAACTCTCACGATACTCTAAAAGTTTTTTAATAACAGGATGTTCACCTATCAAAGAGTTTAAAACCTTCTCATCAGTTGAGTAGCCAGTCTTTGTTTTTTTACCTTTTTTAAGCTCAAGTTCTTCAAAAAGAATCACTCCTAGTTGTTTTGGAGAGTTGATATTAAATTCACTACCACATAGGGTATATATTTCACTTGTTAGTTTTTCTATAGTAGAGTTTACATTTGTTAAGAGTATTTCAAAAAATGGTATATCTATCTTGATACCTTTTTTCTCCATTGAGATAAGAGTATTGATAAATACAAACTCAACTTCATTTGCAGTATTTTTTAGCTCATTTGATAGTTTATCTTCTAAAAAATAATAGAGTTTATATGTCATCCAAGCATCTTCGCTTGCATATAAAGAGGCACTATCAATATCAACAGAGCTAAAATCTTCACCTTTTTTCACTACATCTTTAAACTTTACCATATCATATGAGAAAAATCTTTTTGCCATGTTATCAAGAGCTACACTTTGGCTAGAATTTAGCAACCATCCCATTATCATAGTATCAGCAAATGGTATCAAATCTTTAAATCCAAAGTTATTGTAGAGTATTGCAAAGTCATACTTTAGATTTTGTCCAACTATTTTATGTCTGAACAGTCTTATAAGTGCCTCTTTAGCAACTTCTTTACTTATCTGATCTGGTACACCTAGATAGAAGTGATTTATGGGAACATAGTAAGCTTTAGAGTTATCATGTGAAAACGAAAAACCTACTATTTTAGCTACTTTAACATCTACTGAGGTAGTTTCGGTATCAAATGCAACTATGCTATTTTGAGGTATTAACTCTATAGCTTTAAATAGTTTCTCTTTGCTATCAAGCAATATAGCGATAAAACTACTTTTTTTAACTTCTGGCTCTTTTTTTGATATATGAGATAGAACTCTTTGCATATCATAGAGATTTAACTCTTCTTCTATCTTCAAAAGTGGATTATCTTTAGGAAACCTATACTCATCATAATCAATTTTCTCTATTATATCATAGTGCAAAGTGGCAAGAGCATAACTTAAAAATGCATTTTTTTGACTCTCTTGAAGTAGCTTTTGACTTCTTTTATTTGAAATATTGTCAATATTGTTGTATATCTCTTTTAGTGAGGAAAACTCACTTAAAAGCTTTTTAGCGCCCTTGCTACCTATACCTTTTACACCAGGAATATTATCAGCACTATCACCTACAATAGCAAGATAATCTACTATTTGAGTTGGCTTTACACCAAACTTATCAAAACAGCCTTGCTCATCAATATATATTTTTTTTATAGGATCATAGATAGTTATACCACTATCATCTACAAGTTGATAGAGATCTTTATCAGAAGATACAATCTCAACTTCAATACCTTTTTCATGTGCATCTTTTGCTACTGTTGCAATAATATCATCAGCTTCATATCGTGGTATCTCAAGAGTTTTAAACCCCATCTTTTTTATAAGTTCTATAGCAACTGGAAGTTGAGTTAACAAGTCTTCTGGAAGAGCTGATCTATTTGCTTTATAGTTTGGATCTAGTTCTTTTCTTATAGTTTTCTCTTTAGAATCAAGTGCAAAAAGTAGATAATCACTATCATGCTCTTTTTCAATAGTTGCTATAAAGTTGATAAACCCCGTAAGTAGACCTGTTGGAAAGCCTTTTTTACTTTTTAAATATGGAAGAGCATAGTAGTTTCTAAAAAATAGTCCAAAGGTGTCAATTATTGTTAGTTTTTTCATCTTGCTCCCTTGCAACTTTTTCATAAGAATCAAAACTATCTAGTAGTAGATTGTTATCTCCAAGTATTACTAGATACTCTTTATCTTTGTAACCTAGAAGTGCAACTCTGTTTTTTGTATCTATCATCTTCTGTGATTTTACAACTAAATCATTTTTATTTTGATTTAAAAGATTTTTCTTTTCAAGTATTTTTTTAACATATAAAAGAAGCATGATAATAGCAGCTAAAATTACTAGCATTTTTAGATAAGCAAATGAGTATTCCATAGTTACCTTCGTTCTTTTTTAAAATATTGAATTAGGGTATCAGAATCTAGTATCTCATTTATTCTAACAGCAAGATTTTCCTCAAAAACGATAACCTCACCTCTTCCTACTATCTTGTTATTTATATATAACTCAACACTCTCACCAGCTGGTTTTTTAAGGTCTATAACTGAACCTTTCTCTAACTTTATAAACTCAGCAACTGTAAGATTTATCGCACCTAACTCAGTTACTAAATCTACACCTATATCAATAAGCTTATCATAGTTTAAAGGTTCGCCTAACATCTCTCTTTCATTTTCCATTAAACTCTCCTGATATGATTTATTATAGAATATTATATCTTTTAGTAGCTTGTATATTTCATTTGATACTTTACCATCTCATGAAA
>DQSO01000159.1 GCA_015663225.1 Campylobacterales bacterium | reverse complement strand
TCGTCCAGTTATCAACTTTACTCTAAACAGTGCAGGTGGAAAGATATTTGGCGATTGGTCTGGAAAAAATATAGATAGACGAATGGCAGTTGTTTTAGATGGTGTTGTCTACTCAGCTCCATATATTAGAGAGCGAATTGGTGGTGGAAGTGGACAGATAAGTGGAAGCTTTACTCTGCAAGAAGCTGGTGATATTGCGATAGCACTTAGAAGTGGGGCCCTGTTAGCACCAGTTGAATTGTTAGAAAAAAGAAGTGTAGGTCCTAGTTTGGGAGCTGATAGTATACGACAAAGTATGATGGCACTTATTAGTGGATTTTTACTTGTTGTTGTTTTTATGGTTATCTACTATGGATATGCTGGTCTTATTTCAAATATCGCACTTATTGCAAATTTATTTACAATAATAGCAGTGATGTCTTTGTTTGGTGCGACTTTAACACTCCCTGGTATGGCTGGTATCGTCTTGACTGTTGGTATGGCAGTCGATGCAAATGTTATTATAAATGAACGGATACGAGAGCTTTTAAATAAAGGCAGGAGTATCAAGATGAGTATTGAAAATGGTTATGAAAATGCGATGACTGCAATCTTAGATGCAAATATCACAACTTTGATAGCTGCAATACTACTTTATGCTTTTGGTACAGGACCTATAAAAGGTTTTGCTATAACTATTAGTATAGGTATTTTAGCTTCTATGTTAACAGCTATTTTAGGAACACATGGTGTTTATGACTTTCTTGTTAAGCATAATAAAATAGATAAAAAGAGCCTTAAAAAATGGTTTGGTATAAAAGTGGAGGCTAAGTAGATGGAGTTTTTTAAAAATGATAAAACACATGATTTCATGGGGAAAAGCAAAGCTTTTATAGCACTATCAGTTACTATTATACTTGCTTCATATTTTTTGATTTTCACTAAAGGTTTAAACTACGGTATAGATTTTACAGGTGGAACAATAGTTCAACTTCAATACAAACAAGCAGCACCAATACCTAGTATCAGAGAAGCTTTAAAAACTGATGAGAGTTTCGCTTCATCAATCGTTACAAAGTTTGGTAGCGATGAAGAGGTTGTTATACGAATACCAACTACCTCAACTTCAGTTGCAAATGATATAGGCGACAAAGTAAGAGTGTTACTTAAAACTACAGGTGATTTTGAAGTTAGAAGAGTAGATATGGTTGGTCCAAAAGTTGGAAATGAACTTAGGATTAAAGGTTTAGAGGCTATGGGCTTTTCAATCTTAGCTATTTTGGTATATATCGCACTTAGATTTGAGTGGAGATTTGCTGTGGCTTCTATCTTTGCTTTAGTGCATGATGTATCTATTGCTCTTGGTATGATAGTTTTATTTCAAATAGATGTAAATCTTGATATTTTAGCTGCACTACTTACTATACTTGGTTACTCGTTAAATGATACTATTATCGTATTTGATAGGATTAGAGATGGTATTAAAAATAGTAAAACTTATGAACTTTTTACAGTTATAAATGAATCAGTTACAAAAACTTTAGCTCGTACAACTCTTACTTCATTGACAACATTTTTTGTTGTTTTAACACTATTTTTGTTTGGCGGAGAGATTATTCATGGATTTAGTTTTACAATGCTTATTGGTGTAGTTGTTGGAACATATAGTTCTATTTTTGTTGCATCGCCATTTTTGAAATGGTTAGGATTTGATCTAAAAAGTTTTAAAGCAAGTGAAGCGAAAAAAGCGAAAGCTAGAGCTGAAAAAGATAAAATGAGAGCCCAGTTTGAGGGTGGAGTATTATAAGGAGATAGAATGAATTGGGGTAAAGTAACATTTGTATTTTTTGCATTGATGAGTTTGACTACAACGGCGGGTTATATATATTTTCAAAGTTCAACTGCACTGTTTATTGCAGCTAGTATCAATATTGTATCTACACTTTTAAAGATTGGTGTTAAAAATATGCTAGCAGCTGAACTGTTTGCATCATCACTAGTTGCTGATTTGCATCTTATACCAGCATTTTATTTTGCAAAGATAACTGTACAAAGCACTGAACATACAACTATAGCTATTTCACTAGCTATTGGAGCTGTTATAGCAAATGTTTTTTCAATGGCATTAGTATTGATAGAAGCATCAAGAACAAAAGAAGAATTTTAAACATAGAAGGAAGTTGATGAAATATACTCCACAAATTATAGAGAAAAAGTGGCAAAAATATTGGGAAGAAAATGACTCTTATGAGCCAGACTCTTCACATGATAAACCAAAAAAATATATACTGAGCATGTTCCCATATCCAAGTGGACGAATCCATATGGGTCATGTAAGAAACTACTCAATAAGTGATGCCATATCTCGACACTATCGAAAAAACAACTTCAATGTTCTTCATCCAATAGGTTGGGATAGTTTTGGAATGCCAGCTGAAAATGCAGCTATAAAACACAATCTACACCCTAAAAAATGGACCTATGAAAATATAGACTATATGAGGAGTGAACTCTCCTCTTTGGGATTATCATTTTCTAAAAAAAGAGAGTTTGCAACAAGCGATGAACTCTACTCAAAGTTTGAACAAGAGTTTTTGATAAAGATGTTCAACGAAGGTCTTCTCTATCAAAATACTCAAAGTGTAAATTGGTGTCAAACTTGTCATACTGTTTTAGCAAATGAACAGGTAGTTGATGGGTGTTGTTGGAGATGTGACAATGAGAGTGAGTTAAAACTCATGCCGTCATACTCAATAGCTATAACAAAATATGCACAAGAGCTACATGATGATCTGAAAAAACTAGAAAATGGTTGGCCAAAACAAGTTATAACTATGCAAAAAAACTGGATAGGACGAAGTGAAGGTTTAGAGTTTGCTTTAGAGTTTACAGATAAATCAAAAGAACTGCTTGATGGTAAGTTTGACTCATTTGAAGTATTTACAACTCGTCCTGATACTATCTATGGTGTAACTTACTCAGCACTTGCAGCAGATCATGAAATAGTAAATTATCTAATACAAAACAATAAAATACCACAAGCCGCACAAGATAGACTTTTAAAAATCCAAAATCAAAGTGAAAGAGATAGAAATATCGCAGATAAAGAGGGAGTGGAGTTAGGACTTCATGTCATACACCCTTTTACAAAAGAGGAGATCCCTGTTTTGGTTGCTAACTTTGTTTTAAGTTCATATGGAAGTGGGGCAGTTATGGCCGTTCCCGCTCACGATGAGAGAGATTTTGAGTTTGCATCACAATATAATCTACCTATAAAAACTGTAATCACTCCAAAAAGTGGTGAGTTGGTAACAGATAGAGCCTATACAGAAGCTGGTTTATTGATAGATAGTGGTGAGTTTAGCGGTATGAACTCAACCAAAGCTGGAAGCTCTATCATATATCACTTTGAAAAAAACTCTATGGGAAAAAGAAAAGTAAACTTTAAACTAAGAGATTGGGGAATAAGTCGTCAAAGATATTGGGGTGCTCCACTTCCTTTTATCAAGTGTGATAGTTGTGGAATAGTTCCAGTAAAAAAAGAAGATTTACCAGTTACACTTCCCAAAGATGTGAAGATTTCGGGGGAGGGTAATCCACTAGATAACCATCCAACTTGGAAATATACAACTTGTCCAACATGTGGAAAAGATGCAGTTAAAGAGACTGATACTATGGATACTTTTGTTCAAAGTTCTTGGTACTTTTTAAGATATGTTAGTGAAAACTTGCAAGATAAGCCATACAATGATGAAGATGTAAAGTATTGGATGGGTGTTGATCAATATGTTGGTGGAATAGAACATGCAATCTTACATCTTTTATATGCAAGATTTTTTACAAAAGCACTTAGAGATTTAGGATATATAGATATAGATGAACCATTTTCTAACCTTTTAACTCAAGGTATGGTTTTAAAAGATGGTGCAAAGATGAGTAAATCAAAGGGCAATACAGTAGATCCAAGTAGTATTATACAAAAGTATGGAGCAGATACAGCTCGTATGTTTATTTTATTTGCAGCTCCAGTTGCTAAAGAGCTAGAGTGGAATGATAGTGGTGTTGAGGGTGCTTTTAGATTTATCAAAAGATTTACAAATCGAGCTGAAAATGTTACCTTAAATACTCTTCCATCAATAGATCACAAATCACTATCTAAAGAGGAGAAACTAGCAAGAAAAAAAGTATATGAAGCCTTGAAAAAATCAAATGAAATCTATGAAGAGGGTTTTGGATTTAATACATTAATAGCCGCATCAATGGAAGCTTTAAATGCTTTAAATACTCAATCAAATGAGAAAATATGGAGTGAAGCTTACTATATACTAACAAATATTTTAGAGCCTATTGCTCCTCATATTTGCTGGGAGATTGCTAGTGAAAAGTTCAATCTCAAAAACTTTAAAAAACTTGAAATTTTAGAAGAAGTTTTTGTAGAAGATAGTATGAAATTAGCACTTACTATAAATGGTAAAAAAAGAGCAGAAGTAGAAGTAGAAAAAACTCTTTCAAAAGATGAGATTTTAACTCTAGCAAAAGAAGAGTTATCAAGCTGGATAGATGGTAAAAATATCATTAAAGAGATATATGTACCAAATAAGTTAGTAAATATAGTGGTTAAATAATGAAATACTGGCTTATACTTATAACAGTTTTGTTTTTAAGCTCTTGTGGATATAAGCCGACTCATATCTATACTAAAAATGTATTAGGCGATAAAATATATGTTGATGTAGAGATCTCTCTTAGTGATCCTCAAAACTCTGTCTTAATAACTGATTCTATAAATGAAGCTGTTATTAGTAAGTTTAGATCATCACTTGTTAGTGAAAATAGAGCTGATTTTAAACTAAAAGTTAGTTTAAATTCAATAGGCTTTACCCCTATTCAATATGATGATGATGGATATGTAATAAGTTATAAAAGTGTTGTTAGTTTGAAGATAAACTATATAGATAGATTTAGTAAAACTCAAACTATAACTTCAAGTGGGGATTATGATTTTTCTATTGAAGCAAATAGTATTATAAGTGATAACAAAAGGTTTGAAGCGATAAAATTTGCAGCTTTAAAGGCGATAGATCAGTTTATATCTAAAATCTCCGTAAGAGGATACAACTTAAAAGGAAGTGAAAAATGACGGTAAATGATATTGTAAAAAGTACGATACAAGAGTTAACTAGTAGCGGTGTTAAAATGACTCCAAAAAACTACCTTGAAAAGTTTTGCCAGATAGCAAATGATGGTGGATTTAGTGTTGAAGATTGTAATGAGTTAGATAAATATCTCTCTAAGCTCTCTCCTAGTTTGCAAGAGGATTTTAACAAGCACTCCACTAAAAAATTCAGTGATTTTATAACATATTTAGTATCTACTATCAATAGACTAAATACAGGAGATGCAAGTAAGCAAAATCTTATCCTTATAACACTCACTAAAAGACTTCTACAAACTATTACATTTTTGCATGATAAAGAGGCTACTGAACTTGCTAATATCTCACTTGATCGTATTGAGTATCTCTCTGATATAAATAGTTTTGAAATCATAAAAGATAAGTGGTTTGATTTTTTAACCTCTTATGATGATTCATATCTAAAAAAACTTGATGTTCATTGTTCTATAAAAAGTAATAACTTAGAAGATATTGTAGACTCTGTTGTAGAGTGTATAACTAAAAATAGTGATATTTCACTATTTGAAAACTTAGTCAATCTTCTTGTAGCATCTTTAAATCCATCGATTGCTAACTCGGTTGATGATGAGTTAGCAACTCTTGGTTATGAGTTAAAAAACTCACCACTACTTCTTACAACTCTAGAAACACAAGAGAAACTAAAGTCATTGATAAAAAGAAGAATAAAACTAGATCGTGAAGAGTTAAATAGTAAAACATCATCATTAAATGGTATATTAGATGAACTATCTATTAAGATTTTAGCTTTAATGGAGCAGAGTAATGTTAGTAAAGATAAAATAAGTATTATAAAAAATGAGCTTAAAAGTGAAGATAAAAATATAGATTTTACTGATATAAAAGATAGGTTGATAACTCTTGCTAGTTCACTAGAACTTGAAGCAACAACACTATCATCTAAGATGAAAAAAGATTCTCATATGGTGCAAAATCTGCAAAAAAGAGTTCATCGACTAGAACTTGCACTAAACAAAGCTAAAAAAGAGTCAAAGTTAGATTTTTTGACAAATACTCTCTCTAAAAGGGCATTAGATAGTGAACTTCGTATTGCTGAAGAGGCTTACAATAGATATAAGATAGAGTATACACTTGTATTTTTTGATTTAGATAACTTTAAAATGGTAAATGATACTTATGGACATGATGCAGGTGATTTGATTTTAAGAGATTTAGGAAAGATACTAAATAAAAATAGAAGAGAAGTTGATAGTATTGGTAGGTTTGGAGGTGAAGAGTTTTTAGCTATCCTTCCAAAGACTAGCTTAGAAG
>DQSO01000187.1 GCA_015663225.1 Campylobacterales bacterium | reverse complement strand
TTTATCGCTCTTAAATGTTTGGTTTCCTGAAGTCGGGTTAGCAAATCCACTTCTCATACCAGCTACAAGTTGAAGATTGTCAACTAAGTCAACTTTTGCTCCAAGTCTTAAACGGTATCTGTTTCTATACTTATTAGCTTTATCATCTCTTTCTATACTCTCATATCTTAATCTTAAATCATTTTTGAAATGAAATCCTTCAAAAAAACCATCTGCTACTACTGGTGTGATATTCGTATCTGCCATTGTTACTGTAGCGATTGCTACCATTGATAATATTACTTTTTTCATAAATACAACTCCTTATTTTTTGTTTGCAGGGTATTGTATCTCTAAAGTGTTACAAAATAGTTACAACAATTACAAATATAAAAAAAAGGGGTAACTAGTCAAACTAGCTACCCCTTTTTTTAAATAAAACTAAATTATTTAGCTTTTTTAAGCTCAGCAATTCTTGCAGATTTTCCTCTTCTAGTTCTTAGATAGAAAAGTTTAGCTCTTCTTACCTTACCTCGTCTAAGTACAGTGATACTATCTATACTATCTGAATATATTGGAAAAATTCTCTCAACACCAACACTGTTAGCAGCAATTTTTCTTACCATAAAAGTTTCACCAGTTCCTTGTCCTCTACGAGCTATACATAAACCTTCAAAGTTCTGAATTCTAGTCTTATCACCCTCTTTAATAGTAACAGCAACTCTTAGTGTATCACCAGCACGAAATTGTGGAACTTCTTTTGTATCAACTTGTTTAGCTTCAAAAGCTTCTATATATTTATTTCTCATTTAATCTTCCTCATATTTTTACTCTCTCCTATGATCTATTTATTTTCCATAGAAACAGCTTCTTTTTAAGTGCGTGGATATTACCATTATAACCCTTTAAGTTTTCTTGTATTCATAATCTTTTAAGAAATAACTATTTAATTTAATACTAATTTAAAGTAACTTTATTAAAATTTAATATTTTTAACTAAATAAATAATTTATTTCCTACTAACAACTATAGTGTTAACATTTCATTGTAAATTATTTTCGAGGAGGAAGATATGAAAATTTTAAAGACTGCATTAATTGCTAGTGTTATGTTCGTAGGTGTTGCAAGTGCAAATTGTTGTGTGACAAGTTGTTGTAAAACTACTTGTGTACGAGATGTCGTTAAGTCAGTGCCTTATCAAGTTTGTGTTAACATAGTTGATGCTTGTGGAAATGTTATAGGTCAAAAGTATGTAACAAAATACAAAAGTGTCGTAGTTCAAGAGGTTGTTAGTTGTTGTAACTAGCCTTAAAGGTTCTAGTTCTTATCGACTAGAACCTTTACTTTCTCAAATAAATCTGGTCTAAAAAATTTAGTTTTGTATTTTGCTAACTCTTTTTTTATTTGGTTGATTTTTTTATGATTTCCACTTAAATATTCTTTGGTAACTTCTGTATTTTTAAATATGTTTGGTTTGGTAAATCCAGGGGCTTCTAAAAGGTTATTTTCAAAACTCTCACCACTTAATGAATCACTATTTCCTAGTACTCCATCAACTTGTCTTGAAATACTGTCACAGATGCAAAGAGATGGTAATTCTCCACCAGTTAGTATAAAATCTCCTACACTAAAAACTTCATCAGCTAACATCTCTATACTTCTCTCATCAAAACCTTCATATCTACCACTAACTAAAACTATATGCTTTTTACTTGCCAATCGCATAGCATCAATTTGTCGAAAAGGCTTTGCAGATGGAAGAACAAATATAACATGAGCATCAGAATTTTTTTCTTTTATATCACATATCAAACTATCTAGTGGTTGAGTCATAAGTGTAAGTCCAGCACCGCCACCAATCTGATAATCATCAACTTTTTTATGTTTATTGGTAGTAAAATCTCGTGGACTTAGATAATCAATCTCTATATATTTTTTATCTATTGCTCGCTTAAGTATCGAGTCTGAAAAATACCCTTGGCAAAGTGAAGAAAAAAGTGTTACGAAGGTAAACTTCATATTATCTCTAAAAGCTCCAATGAACTTTGAACTTCTATCTTTTTACTATTAATATCAACTTTTTTAATATATATATCTTGTATATAAGGTATTAAAAAACTTTTTGCTAACTCTTTTTCAACTAAAGCAATATCCGTAGTTATCTCAAGATAATCACAAGCAGTTAGTCTTTGAATATCTTTAACAACTCCTAAAAGTTTCCCATCTTCATAAACCTCACAACCAAATATATCAAACCAAAAATACTCTTTTTCACCCAAAGAACAACTCTCTCGACTATCATTTTCAGTTGTAAATAGTTTCTGATTTATAAGTTTTTGAGTAGCCTCTCTTGAGTCATATCCGTGAAATTTTACAACACCACGGTTAAGATTAAAAGATTGTATTTTCACTGTTTCATTGTTTTTTAAAACAAAAGTAGAACCCTTTTTAAACTGTTCTACAAAATCAGTATGAAGATGAAGTTTCAACTCCCCCTTCAAACCAACATTTTTGCCAATAGTGGCAATAGTTAAAACTTCACTACTCATGTGATTTTATAGTGACCCTATAACTTCTTTTCTCTTTAGCTTTACAGCCAGTAATGATGGTTTTAAGTGAACTAATCATCTTTCCATCTTTACCAATAAGTTTACCAGTATCTATCTTGTTTGCAAGGAGTGTAATCTCTGAAAAAGTCTCATCGATATCTCGTCTTGAAACTTCAATCTCTTCAGGTTTATCGGCTATTAACCTTGCAAATTCTAAGATAAACTTTTCAGCCATGGCTATTTACCAGTAATTCTTTTAACTCTAGCACTAAGTTTAGCACCAACACTCATCCAGTAATCAAGTTTCTCTGCATCAAACTTTATAACCTCTGGCTCTGTTAAAGGGTTATAATAACCTATTGACTCAATCCAACCACCATCTCTTCTTTTTCTGCTATCTGTTACTACTATTCTATAAAAAGGTTTTTTATTTCTACCCATTCTTGTTAATCTTACTACTGTTGCCATTGTTTCTCCTAATTGTTTTTATTTATTTTATTCTTTGCTTGACGGCTAATGGCTGATGATAATATAATTTTCCTTGTCATAACCCATTAACCGTCATAGAACTTCTATCTTGGAAATCTTGCCCCTTGACCTGACATCATATTTTGTAAATCTCTCATACCATTTTTACCAGAAAATTTCTTTGCCATTTTGGCAGCATTTTTAAACTGTTTTAAAAATCGATTTACCTCTACTTGTGAAAGCCCACTACCACCTGCTATTCTTCTTTTTCTACTACTATTTAGCAAGTCTGGATTTTCTCTCTCTTTGAGTGTCATAGATCCAACCATCGCTTTGATTTTTTTTATCTCAGTAGAGTTTTCAAAATCCATCTCACCAATCTTACTAGCCATACCACTCATACCGGGAATCATACCCATCAAAGATTTCATACTTCCTAATTTTTTCATACTCTCTAACTGCTCTAAAAAGTCGTTAAAGTTAAACTGACCCTTTTTAATCTTTGCAGTTATCTTTTTAGCTTGTTTTTCATCTACAATATCTGCTGTTTTTTCTGCCAAGGTGATTAAATCACCCTCGCCCATAAGACGACTTACAACACGATCTGGTAAAAACTGTTCAAAATCAACAGCTTTTTCACCAGTACCTATAAATCGTAGTGGAATATTTATTTGACTTGCAATACCAAGTGCTACTCCACCTTTGCTATCACCATCATATTTACTTAAAATCACACCAGTTATATTCAGATATTCATTAAATGTACCAGCACTTCTAACTGCATCTTGACCAGTCATAGAATCAGCTACATAAAAAACTTCATCTGGAGTTAAAAAAGCAGAAATAGATTTTAACTCATCCATCAGCTCTTCATCAATAGCCAACCGACCAGCAGTATCAACTATCAATACATCATAAAGACCATCTTTTGCTTTTTTCATCGCAGCTTTTGCAATCTTTAAAGGATTTTTTTCATCTTCATCAGCATATAAATCTATCTCATACTGCTCACTAAGCTGTCTTAATTGTTCAACTGCAGCAAGTCTTTGTAAATCACAAGCAGCAACCAAAACTTTTTTCTTTTTAGTCTTAATAAAATTTGCAAGTTTTATAGTTGAAGTTGTCTTACCACTACCTTGCAATCCACACATAAGTACAGTTGTAGGTGGCTTAGAAGCAAAAACAAAACCTTGATTTCCTGGAGCTGTAAGTAAAGATGTAAGATTGTCTTTCAAACTCTTTAAAAAGCTCTCTTTACCAATACCATCTTTTTTAGTTTCTAGCTCTACAGTTTTTATTAAATCTCTTACTACTTTGTGATGAACATCAGCTTTTAATAGAGATTTTTTAAGAGTATCAAGTGCTTTTTTTAGCGACTTTTCATCATCTGCAAATCTTATCTTGTTTATAGCTGATTTAAACGAGTCGATTAGAGTATCAAACACTTATATATCTCCTATAATTATTTTTAATTCGCGATTGTATCAAAATAATCTTTATAATGCCTCAATCTTTCGTATTTTTTCTCCATATTCTTTAATCTGAACTGATAGCTTCTCTCTTATCTTCATGACTCTAGCCTCCTCAAAATCATCTTCAGCAAAATCAATATCATCTTGAAGAGCTTTATACTCCTTTAAAAGTTCAGCTTTATTGCTAATCATCTCTTCTTTTGTAAGTTCTGGTGTTACTTCTTCTTTCATAATAATTCCTTTTTAGCTATTATACATAATGATTATTAATGCTCTGATAATATTTTTTCTTACTCTGTCTTTAATTCAAGAACTATTTTATATATACTTCAAAAGAGAGATAAATTATTCTGATATTTATAATTTTTTCACTCATTTTCAAGAAACATTTGAAAGTTTTTTTACTCTTTGGAATATGTTTATAATCCCATTTTTAGCATTTTCGGTAGCCATCTTAATACTATTTTTTATTAAAAGTAAAAACTTAAAATATTTGATTTTACTACTACTATTTACACTAAATTTTAACCTTATAATACAGAGTTTAAACCTTTCATCTTCAATAATTAATCTACCAAGTGAAAAAGAAACACAACTTCATATAAAATCAGTTTTTAACATATATACTAGGATTTTACACAAATTGAACTTATCATGCGAGAAACATATCATAAATGGAACTATGATGAGTAGAGAAGATGGCTTTATTGAAATAGATAATTAATTCACAATTTTAATCTATAACCTTTATTAACAAAATAATGTTAATATCAATAATAATTAAAATAGGAGAAACCATGAAACTAATAAAGAACAAATTAACGATTTCAATAATACTTACAGGAGCCTTACTATCAGGTTGTACATCAACATCTTACAACTCACCAGTAGGAGCAAAAACACAACAAGGTGCATTTTTAGGAGCAATAGCAGGTGCAGTTATAGCTGGTGCAACTGCAAGAAAAGGTGATAGAAGTAGAAAAATGCTTCAAGGTGCACTTATGGGCGGTGTAGCTGGTGGAGCTATTGGTTACAATATGGATAAACAAGCAGCTCAAATGGCTCAAGCACTTGGAACAAATGTAGACAACTCTCCAAATGCACAAGCAAATATGGCAAGTGATATTATAGTTTCAAAAAGAGACAACTTTGTTCAACTAACATTTAGAGATAACATGATGTTTGATACAAACTCAGCTTATCCAACTCCAGCAGCTTCAAGTAAGATAGCTCAAGTTGGTGCAGTTTTAAGACAGTACCCACAAACTGTAGTACAAGTAGTAGGTCATACAGATAACAGAGGAAGCTATGCTTACAATAAAACTCTTTCACAAAACAGAGCAGCAAATGTAGCAAATACTATAAGAAATAGTGGTATTTCAAACTCGGTATCATCAGCTGGTTGTTCATTTAGCAAGTCGATTGTACCAAATACATCAGCAGTAAATATGGGAATGAATAGAAGAGTTGAGATATATCTATATCCAAACCAACAGTTAGTTTCTAACCAATGTCGATAACCCCTTGGGATAACTATTCTGATCAACCACATCTCATAAAAGATAAAAAATTTAAGGCAGAGATTAATAAAAAATCTCTCCCTTATCTTCTAAAAACACTTCTAATAAATCTTGCACTATCCCCTCTTATACTACTTAGTTTTTTAACAACAATCTTTAGAAAAAAATATAATAGTTTTGATGAAATATTTTCAATGGGAATTAGTCTTGAAAATGATACAGGAAAAACTAAAGAACTTTTAAAAGAGTTAAATGTTAAAAATATACTGATTAGATTTCCACTAAATAAGATGGATGATATAAACAGATATAAAGAGTTTATAGAGGACTTTAGTGAGTACAATATACTTATAAACCTCATTCAAGATAGAACTTTTATAGAAGATAAAAAACTTTTTAAAGAGAGTCTAACAAAAGTCTTTTCAACATTTACTACTATAAAAGAGTATCAAATAGGAACAACTATAAACCGAAAAAAGTGGGGTTTTTTTACAACTGATGAGTATTTAGAATTTTTTCAAACTGCCTGTGCAGTTAGAGATAAAAAATTTAAAAATATCTCTCTTATTGGATCTTCAGTTATTGATTTTGAGTATCACTTTAGTGTTCGCTCACTATTTAATCTCTATAAACTCTTTTATGACAAATTTAGCATACTTTTATATGTAGATAGAAGAGGAAGCCCCTTTAATACTCAAGGCGGATTTGACCTATATAAAAAGATTAAACTACTCATCTCTATTTTAAAACTTAGTCCAAAAACAGATAATCAAATCTATATAACAGAGACAAATTGGCCAATCACAAATACAGCACCCTATGCACCTACAAGCGAAAAAGAGTGTGTAAGTTTAAGTGATTATGCTGATTTTATGGTTGCATATTATCTTATATCTATTGCTAGTGGTGATATAAAAAGAGTCTATTGGCATCAACTTATTGCTACTGGATATGGTTTAGTTGATAGTAGAAATGAGATTTTAAAATATCCAGCTTTTGAGGCATTTTCTTTTATGAGTAAAACTCTAACTAACACTAAGATTATACACTTTGATATAAAGTCAAATATAAAAGAGTTTATATTTGAGAACTCTTCACATAATATAGTTGTACAATATTGCGAAGATGGTTTAGAAAAAGGTGTTTTAGATATATTTGGCAATAGTTTTACAAAGGGAAGAATATCCTACTCAATCAAGGAAAAATAATGGAAAAAGCTTATTTTAAATTTATCGGATTTTTACTGCTATTTGCAAGTTTAGGTATCATTGCTATCAAAAGTCTATTTGGTGTTTTTGGAGGTGGAAAATGAGTATAGTAAAAAAATATACCCCAATAGCTCAAACTAACTTTCAAATAAGTGGTATGCTTTTGTATATACTCATATTTCCTCTTCTAATAGCTACATTTTTTGCTCTTTTAAGTCTTAATATTAGCTCATTTATAGCAAATTTAACTGCTTATGCTATTTATTTTATAGGTATCAAAGTAGCCAAACAAGGATTTTTAAATGAAAAAAAATACAAATCTTCAAATCTCACCCTAGCACCCAAAAAGAAACTAAAACTTTATGGAGCTTTAATACTTGGATCTGGTAGTTTTACTGCATCTCTTTTTTGCATAGGTGAATCCTTAATATCTTCAATAGTTTTAACTCTTGCAACTGTTGTTGGATTTATACTCTATTATGGACTTGATCCTTATATTGATAAGATTAATGGTGAAAAATCTAAAGTTATTACTGATGCTATAGAGGTCATAAATGAGGTCAAACAAAAATTAAACGAACTTGAAAAAATAAACTACTCTTTTTATCACAATGATATAAAGAAAAGTTTAATTATAATAATAAGTGACATAAAAGAGATAGTTTTAAAGATAGAAGATGATCCAGATTTACTTCAAAAAGCTAGAAAATTGTTTAAAGTTTATCTAACTCGTGTTACAGATATTAGCAAAGAGCTTTCTCTTGAGAAGAATCTTGATAAAACTATAGAAAGTCGATACCTTGAACTACTTAATGAGTTAAAAATATCGATAGTAAAACAAAAAGAGTTAATAGTCCAAAAAGATTTAACAGGACTAGATATACAAATAGAAGCTTTACAAAAACAAATAAAACAAGAAGGAGTTTAACTTATGAAAATATTTGGCAAAAAAAATATAGAAGAAGTGGTTGAGAAAAAGGTAGAGGATATTAAGGAAATTATTGAAGATAGAGTTGAAGATGTAGTTGAAAACATCAAAGATGAAGCTAAAGAGAAACTAGATAGTGTTGTATCTTTAGGAAATGAAAAAATTAAAGAAATTAAAGAAGTTAAAGAAGTTGTTACAGATAAAGTTGAAGCAACTATAAAGAGTATAGAAGAAGAGATAAAAGTAGTAAGTGAAGATATTAATAGCGATACTGAAAAAGAACCGGAAAAAGAAGAAGAGAGTGAAAGCAAAGAGATAAAACCTGAAGAAGTAGAAAAAACTTTAGAAGAAAATCTACTAGAAGATGGTATAAAAATATATGAAGAGAGAGATGATATATCACAAACTAAACTTGAAATTCTCTCTGAAGATGTAACTGATCGTCACTCTGTTATATTTTTTGGTGCAAAAGCTCAAGAAAATATCAACAAAGTATCTGAACACATGCTTCGTGGAGTTCAAAGTAAAGATTTAGGATATGCAGGTGATAATCTTAATAATCTTATATCTACTTTAAAAGGTTTTGATATAGACAAATTAGATCCGACAAGAAAACAAGGTTTTTTATCAAAAATGTTTGGTTTTGCATCTCCAGTTACAAAATTTTTAAGTAGTTATGACACAGTTAGAGTTCAGATTGATAAAATAGTTGATAACTTAGAAGAGAAAAAAACAAATCTCCTTACTGATATTACCTCACTAGAAAGACTATATAATGCTAACTTATCATTTATCGATGACCTAGATACTTATATCGCTGCTGGAGCTTATAAAGTAAAAGTACTAAGTGCTAACCTTTTATCTCTTGAAGAAGAAGCACAAGGAAGTAAAAAGTTAGAAAAAAAACTAGGAGTTAGAGATAAAAG
>DQSO01000162.1 GCA_015663225.1 Campylobacterales bacterium | reverse complement strand
AGTGAAGTTGTATTGGAGTGGACACCTGTACAAAGCAGAGAGATACATGGTTATTGAGTATTTAGATATAACAATTTAGATAAAAAATATGAATTAGTTGGTTCAAAATCTGATCGTACTTCTTCTCACTTTGTTGATAATAAACTTCTTCCAAATAGACTATATCAATATAGAATATCATCTTTTACAAAAGATGGTAGAGTATCAAATGCAACACCTCCAATAACTACACAAACTAAACAAAATATTCCTGCTGTTTCTGGATTAAAAGCTCAAAGTGATCTTCCAAACAAAATTAAACTAAGTTGGGATATCTATTCACATAATTCTGCAATTCAAAGATATATTATTCAAAGAAGTGAAAAACAGCCACAATGGGATAATATAGGCTCAGCTGATGATAGTCTATCGGTAGAGTATTTTGACTATAGAGTAATAAGTGGAAAAACATATTTTTATAGAGTTGTAGCAGTGGCTCATAACTCTATAAATGCACCAGCTTCCATACCTGTCTCTGCACACTCAAAATCTCTACCACTTGCGATAACCAACATAATGGCAACAGATAATGTTCCAAGAAAGATAAAACTTACATGGCAAGATCCAAATCTTAAGAAAAATGATAGACAAATTGCAAGATATAATATCTATACAAGTGTTTATCAAGATACACTCTATACACTTCATGCATACACAACTCAGAAATTTTATATAGATAAAGTAGGTATTGATAATAAAAAAATATATTATAAAATAACAGCTGTTGATAGTGATGGACTTGAGTCATTAAAGCAAAAAAAACCTGCGGTTGGTTCTACAAAAAATCATTCTAAACAACCTATGATTAACTCTATTAAAACTCAAGATGGAAAAAATATTTTAACATGGACGAGAGGTTCAAAAAATATAACACAATACTATGTAATAAAAAAATACTGGGATGGAATAATCTATAAAAAATTAAAAATCACAGGTATTACTTCCACAACTTTTGTTGACAATAAAATAAAACTAGGAAAAACTTACAAATATACAGTAGTTGGTATTGATAGTGATGGTATTGAGTCTAAACCATCAAAAGAAGTTGGGACAATAGTCGAATAAATGCCACATTTTCAAACTAAAAAATTACCAAATATTGAACTACCTTTTACAAAAGATAGTTATCATTTTCTATATCAAACAAAAGAGATAAACTCAAAATCTCTTTTGATGGTTGAATATAAAGATAAAAAGTTTTTTATTGAGATTGTAAAAAGAGAGGACAATTATCTTATTCGTGCAGAAAAATTAACTAGATTTTCGCCTCTATTTATTATACAAAATGCACTAAAAATATTTTCTTCTTATCTAGACCTTACCCTAACATATTCTAATCTTGATAGTAAAAAAAACAATATGCACCTTCTAACTGAATCAAAATATCTTAAAAAGATTGATTATTTTGTTGATGAGTTTAAAGTTCCTAAAAATTTAGCTCTTGAGATTGGCTTTGGAAGTGGCAGACATCTTCTTCATCAAGCCAAAAATAATCCACAAAACACATATATTGGTATAGAAATACATAAGCCATCTATTGAGCAAGTTATAAAACAGTGCAAATTGCAAAATATAGAAAATATTCTAATTTTAGATTATGATGCAAGAATATTCTTAGAACTTCTACCTTCACTATCTTTAAGTAAAATATTTGTTCACTTTCCTGTACCTTGGGATAAAAAACCAGATCGTAGAGTTATAAGTCCTATATTTATAGATGAGTGCAATAGAACTTTAAAAAAAGATGGAAGATTAGAACTTAGAACTGATAGCGAAAACTACTACAACTACAGTTGGAGTGTCATAAATGAATATAACCAATTTGATATAGCTATTAAAAAAAATCATCAGCTTGAAATCAGTAGTAAGTATGAAGATAGATGGATAAAACAAGAGAAAAATATCTATGATTTTCACATGATAAACTCTATACCAAACATGCAAAACTTAGCTAAGTTTAAAATAGAGTTTGAAACTGATCTATATGAGTATTTATCAAACTTCTCTTTAAACTTTAAAAAAACACTATTAAGGGATAAAGAGTGTTTTGTAAATATTGAAAGTCTCTATATGATTGATGATAAAAATGGTATTCTAAAAATATCTTTAGGTTCTTATAAAAAATCTCAACATAAATATATTGTATTTAAAGATAAAATAGTACAATACTTTCCAAATAAATTAATACCAATTAAAAATAGTTTTGATGCACACATGCTATTAATTAATCATATAAAAGAGGTGGGTTATGTCAAGTAATATTGTAGTTGCAACTAGAAATCTTGAGCTCTCATATAATCCAAATGAACCAATAATAAAAGATACCAATATTTCAATAAATAAAGGTGACTTTATCTTCTTAACGGGGAAAAGTGGTAGTGGAAAATCTACATTTTTAAAAGCACTCTATGGCGAAATACCAGTAACAGGTGGTGAACTTCAAGTAAATGGATTTAACTTAAAAAATATCTCTAAAAACTCACTTAATCTTTTAAGAAGACATACTGGTGTAATATTCCAAGATTATAAACTTATAAATGAGTGGACTATTGAAAAAAATGTTATATTACCACTTATCATAGCTGGTTATTCAAAAGAAGTTTGTACCCTCCAGGCAAAAAAGCTTTTAAAACATGTAAGGTTACTCGATAAAGCCAATAAATATCCGATGGAGTTAAGTGGTGGAGAACAGCAGCGAGTGGCAATGGCAAGAGCACTAGCACACAATCCTAAACTTATAGTTGCTGATGAACCAACAGGAAATTTAGATGATTTTTCTAGTGAAGTAATATGGAATCTTCTTAAAAATGTTCGCCAACATGTTGGTAGCACTATTATCGTTGTTACACATAAGATTCCACCTACAATATCAATAGACTTTAAACAATACTATATAGATTCAGGAACACTTCATGAAATCATTTAAAAATCATCTCTCTTTTTTAATACCACTATTTATATTGTTATTTTCAATTCAATTTGCAAATATGCTAGACCGTGGCTTAGAAAAATATGAGTTAAAACTAACAAATGATTATAGTGTAGTCATAGTTTCACAAAGGCAACTGACACTCAATGAGCTTAGGTTAACACTATCAAATATCAGCTCCCTAAATGAGATTGATAAAAGTAAGTATATTAAAAAACTTGCAACTACAGATATATCTAAATCTGATTTAGTCTATCTAAAATCATCACTGCCAAATTTTTATACTATAAAACTAGAAAAACTACCAACACAAGATGAACTTCTAAACTTAAAAATGACACTAAAAAAACTTAATGGTGTAATAAAAGTAGAAACATATAAAAAAGCTTTTGAAAAACTACACCAATTTCTTATACTTGCAACTAGTGCATCATATATATTTACACTATTTATATTTATAGTTAGTATATTATTGATTGTAAAACAGATGGAGATATGGACATATGCTCACACTAATAGAATGTATATTATGGGTCTATTTGGTGCTCCTTATTGGTTAAAAAGTGCTCCTTTATATAAGTTAGTTATCATCGACTCGATTATCGCTTCTTTGCTTGTCTCCATATCATTTTTATATCTACCATATATTGCAAATTTAGATATAATTAATAAAAATTTAGGCTTAGATCTAGAAAATTTTATAATATTTTTTGATACACTTAATCTATTAGTTATAAGTATACTTCTATCTGTAATAGCTGTTACTGCGACTATACTCAAAGATGAAAAATGATAGCTCGACTTCTTGTAGTCGCTTTTATCTGTTCATCTCTTTTGGGTGACTTGACAAAAGATATTAAAAAAGCTAAAAATGACTTATCTCAAAATAGCACTAAAAGTAAAAATATATCAAATAATCTAAATTCTCTAGCTAAAAAAATATCAACATATAAAGCATCACTCAAACAGGTAAAGATTGGGATAAGAAACCTAAATAATGAGATACTCAGTTATAAAAAACAAGGAAAAATTTCTACAACAAAACTAAATAAAATAAACTCAATATATAAAAAATTAAAAGATTCAAACGATATAGTAAATAAAAAACTAGTATCGATTCTTTCAAAAGAGATATACACATCCATACTACTACAACATAACTCTACAGTTGATACCAATTCAATCAATTCACTTATAGAGAGTGAATTTTTAGCTACTTATTCTGGTATCTTAAAAGATAAGTTTAATAAAACTAAATTAAAATTTTTTAAGCTTAAAGTTGATCTTGCACTTGTTACTAAAGAGTTAAATAAAATCAACAGTAAACTTACAACATTAGAGAGTAAAAAAAATAAATTAAACAGATTAAAAAAGTTTAAAGATGAAAATCTCAACAAACTAGAACTAACTAAGAAAAGTTACTTAGATAAGTTAAGACAAGTACGACGAGAAAATAGAGAACTTAAAAAAATACTTACAAAGCTTAATATTATAAAAAAAGAAAATGAAGTTATAGCAGAAGAGATTGATAAACCTCAATCAGTACCTACATCACCTGCTGATTTAAATGTAAGGCAAGTAGGTAACTCATATTCAAGAACACCT
>DQSO01000060.1 GCA_015663225.1 Campylobacterales bacterium | reverse complement strand
TTTATAATCCATAAACTCTACTTTTTGTTCACAATATTTACAATATTTTTTTGAATATTTTCTTTTATCTGCCACATTTTATCCTTTAATTTTCTAAAACGGTATTTCATCATCGTCTATATCAATCTCTGGTATAGATGAAGGTTGTTGCTCTTGTACTCTTGGTGTATTAGCTGGTGAATTTTGTTGTTGATTGTATGAGTTGTTTTGTTGTGGTGGTGCTGAATTATAAGAGTTATTATTTCCCCCATTATTGTCACCTTTACTATCAAGCATCTGCATACTTTCTACTATAACACTGTGTTTGCTTCGTTTATTACCATTTTGATCTTGCCATTGGTCAAGTTTAAGTCTTCCATCAACTAAAACTTTTGAGCCTTTTTTAAGATATTGGTTCATAACTTCAGCAGTTCTTCCAAATGCTGAGACATCTATAAAACAAACTTCTTCTTTTTGACTTCCATCACTTCCCTTAAACTTCCTACTTGTAGCAATTGCTGTATTACCAATCGCAGTTCCGCTTTGTAGGTACTTAAGTTCAATATCTCTTGTCAAATTTCCAACTAAAACTACTTTATTGTACATCTATTAGTCCTCTTTTTTAGGCTCTTGTGCTGGTACTGCTTCAGCTTCTGGTGCTACTTTAGTCTCTACTGTTGGTTTAGCTTCTGGTGCTTTTTTAACAGTAGCTTTAGCCATTTTTTCCCAGCTAGCTACTTCTTTTTTAGTCTCAAATTTAAGATTTAAAAATCTTAAAATTTCTTCCATATATCTTAAGTTTCTAAGGATTTCATCCATAACTGCAGGTTCACCTACAAAGTAAAGAACAAAATAGTGTCCTCTCTCATATTTTTCAATAGGATATGCTAGTTTTCTAACACCCATATCATTTACAAACCTAACTTCACATCCATTTGTCTCTAAAATAGAGTTGATGTAATCGAACTTTGCTTTAACCTCTTCCTCTGTTAGAGTTGGTTTAAGTACAAATAGTAACTCATAATGTTTCATCATTATTTCTCCTTGTGGTTTCAAGCTCTTTTTCAAGAGCAAGGCGTTGCCATTTTGACAATCGTCGCGATTATACTATAATATAGCTTGTAGTTTTATCAAAGTTGCATAAAGATAACTGTTTTTCTCAATATTTGGTTCAGTTTTAAGTATATACTCACTCTCAAGCAGATGCTTTAGTATATTTTCATAAGTTTTAAGATTCATCTTTATACTAAGTTCTGCTCGCTGTTTTACCAAAAAAGGAGGCAGAGGATAGCCTAAAATCTCTTTTACATCATAACTCCCATGAGCTTTTATGTAGATGTGAAAAGACAGGAGCATCGTTATAAAGTTTGTCACAGCATTTATGACTCTTATCTCATCACTTGTAGAAGATTCCAAAATAGTTTTCAAATCATCTCGAACATCATTACCAGCTAAAAGTTTTAAAATAAAATCATCTAAAACCATCTCACCCATACCATAAACATGCTCTACAACATCACGACTCTCAACTTTTTTATTGATAAGCATAAGCTTATCAAGCTCATTGTAACACAGTGATATATTGTCATTTTGTATCTTTAAAAGCTCCCTTATAGCATAACTATCTATCTCCAAACCTATCTCTCGTGATTTATTTGCAAGTAACCCCATACTCTCACTCATATTTGGCTTAAAGAACCTAACAAATTCACCCTTTTTCTTCTTACTAAAACTACGAGTAACTTCCTTTGCTACCTTGTCCTCACCTAAAAACTCATAGTAAAAATAACTAATATCATTTTTAAAAGCTATATCAACCAAAACATCTAACTCTTTTTTAGGAATCTTTTTATCCCCTCTTATATAAAGAAGATTTATATCTCCAAATAAAGATGGCTGAGAGATAAAGTTTTTAGCACTAACAAAATCATACTCATCATAGTAATATGATAAAATATTGTCACTAATTGTGATAAGTGGTAGCATCTTTTTCATATATGAGTTGGTGTAAAATTCCTCTCCATATAGAAATATAGATTTTGGTAAGTTATTTTGATTTATTAGTGTGTCAAGTTGGTTTTTATACATAAAAAATCAATCCTCCAATAGTAATCTCAACAAACTACTTGATAGTCTGAAATCTACACTATCTAGCTCTAAAGTTATAAGCTTTAACTCATCAATACTAAGTATACCTCTTTTTTTATAGATCAAAAGAATCCCAACAAGCCCTATTATATAAACTCCTAAATCTTTAGCAACTTTTTTACCTTTTTTCATCTATAATAAGTAGAAGATTCTCTTCTTTTGCCAAAACGATTTTATAAAGGGTTGTAGCAACTGATTTTTTAACACCTATTGAGAAAATATCATCATTTAAAGGTAGTGTTATACCTATTGGTTTACCATGTTTTGTGACAAATACTGACTCACCTTCATCAAGATACTTTGTTATAGACGATGGATTGTTTTTTTAAATCTCTTATAGCTACACTTTGCATGATATACCTTTTACTACGATTTGTAAGAATATTATAGTGCATCTACTCTTATTTTTAGACTATTTTTATTTTTGCATAAAACTCTCCCACTAAATACATACTGTATTTGTAATAAAATCTATTTTATCTCTTCCAGCCTCCCACTCACAACCCCCATAACTTTCCCACTTGTTATATAAGCCTCAGTTATCTCTACTTCAACCTTTTCAAAAATCTGGGCATCATCATCTACAACCAAAAATATTCTCATACCATATATTTCACTTTGAGTTGTCATACAGATTGATGTTCTATCTGTGTCAGTTATTACTGCTTCTATTTTTGTGCCTATATTTTCTTTTGCCCATCTTGCATACTTTCTATCCATAAAATCCCAAGCTACTTTTGCACTCTCTCGCTCAAGTTCACTTATCTTCATCGCTGTTACTTCTAAGCTACCTAGTAAAAACTCTAATTGCCTCTTATCATGTGAACTATAAGCTTTTAAAAGTCTATGAACAACTAAATCACTATATCTTCTTATTGGCGAAGTAAAGTGTGTGTATGTATCAAAACCTAGACCAAAATGCCCTTTATTATCAACTGAATATTGTGCTTGTTGTTGAGCTCGTATGATAAGTTTATCAACATCAGTTCGCAGATCTTTTTCATCAGCTCTTTTTTGTAAACTTCTTATCATAGGATATATCTCACTATCAACATCACTATATATTCCAATAGTTGCCAAAGTATCAAGCATATCATCAAGCTTCGCTAAACTTGGTTTTTCATGAACTCTAAAAATACCTTTTTTCATAGCTTTTGCAGCTTCTTTATTTGCTAAAAGCATCGCATCTTCTATAAGAGCATGAGATGGGGTTTGTGTTTCTATCTTAGTTGAGATGAGGGCTTGATTTTCATCCAGTTTCATAGATATATCATCACTTCTAAACTCACAACCACTCAAAAGCCTTTTACCTCTAACTCTAAACAACAACTCTTTCATAGGTAGCAAATACTCTAAAATCTTCTCATCAATCTCATCAATATTTTCAAACTTATCATCTAAAAACTCATCAATTCTATCATATGTATATCGTCTTTTAGAGTTTATAACGGCTTCAAATCTTAAACTTTCTACAACCTCTAAACTATCTTTACAAATCTTCATCTTATAGACATAAGCAAGTCTATCAACCTCTGGTTTTAATGAGCATATATTTTCACTAAGCTCTCTTGGTAACATTGGTATAGATTTATGAGGAAAGTATATTGAAAATCCCCGTCTTATAGCTTCTTGGTCGATATTTGACAAAGAAGATACATACT
>DQSO01000144.1 GCA_015663225.1 Campylobacterales bacterium | reverse complement strand
TTACATAGTCGATTATTGATTGGTCAAACTTATCTCCACCTATTCTTATAGATTTACTAAGAACTAAACCACGAAGACTTACAACACCTATCTCTGTTGTTCCTCCACCAATATCTAGAACCATATTTCCTTGCGGTTCATTTATAGGTAGTCCTGCTCCTATCGCTGCTGCTTTTGGCTCTTCAACAAGAAGAACTTCCCTAGCTCCCGCATTTATTGCTGAAGTTTTAACAGCTTTTCTTTCAACTTGTGTAAGACCATAAGGTACACATATAACAATACGAGGTCTTATAAAAGAACTTCTATTGTGAGATTTTTTTATAAAATATCTTATCATCTCCTCTGTTATCTCAAAGTCTGCAATAACACCCTCTTTTAGTGGACGAATAGCTTGTATGCTTTGAGGAGTCTTGCCAACCATATCTTTTGCTTCTTGACCAACTGCTAGAAGTTTTCTTCTACCCTGCTTTGTCATTTGAACTGCAACTACTGAGGGCTCATTTATTATGATGCCTTTACCTTTAGCTATTACAATCGTATTAGCTGTTCCTAAATCTATCGCAAGGTCATTTGAAAATAACCCAAAAAATTTATTTAATATCATTTATGCACTCTTTTTTATTATTTTTTGATATATCGGTTTTGCATTTTTTGTTACCACTTCTTCACTTATTATCACTTCATAACCAGCAAGTTCAGGTAACTCATACATAACATCTAACATGATTTCTTCCATAATCGTTCTTAAACCTCTAGCTCCAGTCTTTCTTTTCAGTGCTAGTTTTGCAATCTCTAAAAGTGATGATTCTTCAAAACTAAGCTCAACTTCATCGATAGCAAAAAGTTTTTTATACTGTTTAACTATAGAGTTTTTTGGTTCAGTTAAAATCCTTACCATACTCTCTTCACTTATTTGTTGAAGAGTTGCTACTGAGTGAAGTCTACCTATAAGTTCAGGAATCAAACCATATGAAACTAAATCGTCAGGTTCTACCAAATCTAAAATAGTATCACTCTCTTCTTTACCTCTTTTGGTTTGATTGAAACCTAGAGTATTATTTCCTATTCTTTTTTTGATAATATCATCAAGTCCATCAAATGCACCACCACATACAAAAAGTATATTTGTAGTATCTATTTGATCAAAGTCTTGGTTTGGATGTTTTCTCCCACCTTTTGCAGATATATTTACTTGTGAACCCTCGATAATCTTTAGAAGTGCTTGTTGAACACCTTCTCCTGAAACATCTCTAGTGATTGAGCGATTCTCGCCCATTCTAGCAATCTTATCAAGCTCATCAATAAAAACTATACCTTGCTCAGCTTTTTTTACATCACCATTAGCAGCCTGTAAAAGTCTTGTTAAAATATTTTCAACATCCTCTCCCACATAACCAGCTTCCGTAAGACTTGTAGCATCAGTGATAGCGATAGGAACATTTAAAAATTTTGCCAATGTTTGAGCCATAAGAGTCTTACCACTTCCTGTTGGTCCTATAAAAAGTACATTTGATTTTTGTATCTCTGTATCATCATCTTTTACAACATGTTGTTTAAAAATTCTTTTATAATGGTTATAAACACTTACCGCAAACACTTTTTTAGCATCATCTTGACCTATAACAAAATCATCTAAAACACCTTTTAACTCTTTTGGAGTAAATAGTCTCAAATCTTCATCAACTGCTAAAACTTCTGCTTCTTCTTTATCGCCGTAAAAGATTTTATTTGCTGATACAACACAGTTTTCACAAATATAAACTCCACCCTCTCCAGCTAATAGTCTATTGTCAATATCCTCTTTTGCTTTACAAAAACTACACTCTTTTTGCATTATTGTTTCCTCTCATATGGTATTCCTCTTTTTGTATCTATTATAAACTTACAAAGGTTTTGAACCTTCTTGTTGGTTGTATTATCTAAAACTTCGTTAGCTTGTTCTCTTGGTATTCCATCAGTTCTAAATATAAGCTTGAAACTTTTTTTAAGTTCTGATATATCCTCTTTACTAAATCCTCGTCTAAGACCGATTACATTTAAACTTCTTACAGTTGCACGATTTCCCTCTGCTAAAGTGTATGGTGGAATATCTTGCGCAACTGCACTACCACCACCTATCATACTAAACTCTCCTAGATGAACAAACTGATGAATAGGAGTTGACCCACCTATGATAACACTATCTCCAACAACAACATGACCTGCTACCATTGACTGATTTACCATCACAATATTGTTTCCCAAAACTGCATCATGAGCAATATGAGTTGATCCCATAAAGAGATTGTTATCTCCTATAATAGTCACACCTTTGTCTTTCATCGTGCCAGGGTTTATTAAAACATTTTCTCGTATTGTATTGTTTTTACCAATAATCAGTTTTACAATCTCACCCTTATAAGAGAGGTCTTGAGGAACAGTACCAATAGCTGAAAATGGAAATATTTCACTTCCCTCTCCAATCTCAGTATGACCATCTATCAAAACATGAGAGTGAAGTTTAACACCATTTGCCAACTTTACATCTTTTTTTACTATAGAGTATGCACCTATCTCGACATCACTGCCAAGAATTGCTCCATCCTCTATAATAGCGGTTGGATGAATCAAGCTCACGAACTATTTATCCACAATCATAGCTTTTAGTTCAGCTTGAGTTACAAGTTTACCATCAACATAAGCTTCACCTTTGAAAACCCAGATATTTCCACGATGCTTTATAACACTTATTTTATACTCTAGCTTATCGCCAGGAGTTACGGGAGATCTAAATTTACACTTATCAATGCTCATAAAATAAACTACTTTATTGTCTGCATTTTTTTGATCTTCTTCGCTAAGGCTTTTAAATGCTAAAATACCACCAGCTTGTGCCATACCCTCAACTATCATAACTCCAGGATAGATTGGGTGACCAGGAAAGTGTCCTTGGAAAATATTTTCGCTGATAGATACATTTTTATAAGCTTCTATCGACTCTTCTACTTTGATATCGTCCACCCTATCTATAAGTAAAAATGGATAACGATGAGGGAGTATCTTTTGTATTTCGGTAACATTTAGTGTCATCTGATGCCTTTTTTGATAATAATGGTTATATTATCCTAAATTAACTAAAATTTCTTTTACATCTTCATAACAAATTGAGTCTAACAAAAGCTCGTACCTACCATCAAGTACAATATCTTCAATCACCAAAACTGCACTAAGTGAGTAAGTAGTATTGACTATTTGATTTTTATGCTCTAATTCACTATTGAAAGATGGTGGATTATATATAAGTTCTTTGATATTTTTATAGTTTTGATTAGATAGTTTATTATAAGTAGAGAGTGAAATTAGCCTAATATTTTCACGATTTGCAAAGTAAATATCTTGTATTTTATCCTCTATTTTAAACTTTAAAAACTCTCTTTTTGTAGTTGAAAATGGTAAAATATGTGAAGGAATTATCTCTTTATTGAGTTTTAAAGATGAACGAAAGAGTCTATAGTTTAAAAAATTCTCTCTAACTATTTTATAAGGTCTGTTTTTCTCTTCTAATAAAATTCTTTTTTCATATAGTTTTATTCTCTCTTGTATGGATTCTGGTAAAATTTGTTTTGAAATAGGAGAAAAAAGTTCATCAGCAACTCTTTTTTGACTCTCTCTTTGTTTAGTCAGACCATAGATGCAACCACAATAATCTTGATGATAGAGTCTGTTTTTTTTAGCCATGGCAAACTGCTCATTTGTTCCACCACCTTTTCTAAAATCAACTATTAAAAAATCTATATCATACTTTTGTTCAATAAGTTTTCCAGCATTTTCTAACTGTTTTATTGACTTTTTAGGGCTCATCATAAGTGTTGTTGTAAGAGTTTTTATACCTAAGCTTACAGCTTGTTTTGCACTAACTTCTAAACGATTATCAAAGCAAATATCACACCGTTTTCCCTGTTCAGGTTCATCTTCAAATCCCCTTACAGCTTCTATCCAAGCCTCATAGTCATAATCCCCCTCTATAAGTTCAATCCCTAACATATCACAACTTCTTTTTACATCTAATAGACGAAGATAGTACTCACTATATGGATGAATATTTGGATCATAAAAGAATCCTACCAACTTATCATGTGGATATTTTTCTTGAAGCTTTTGCAGGAAAAAATGACTATCAACAGCACAGCAGATATGAACTAAAATCATCTAGCTTTGCAACTCTTTAAGTCTCTCTTTTACAGCTTCAATATGACCTTTTACTTTAACTTTTGTCCACAAAGCTACTATGTTACCATCTGGTGATATGATATAAGTTGTACGAACTACACCCAAATACTCTTTACCAAATAATTTTTTAGGTTGCCAAACACCATAATCTTTTAACATATCTTTATCTTCATCAGCTAAAAGAGTGATTTGCAAATCTTTTTTCTCTATAAAATTTCTATGCTTTTTAGGGCTATCAGGGCTAACACCTAAAATCACTGCATCTAATCCTTCAAAATCTGGCAAGGAGGATGTAAAATCACAAGCTTGTGTTGTACATCCTGGAGTATTGTCTTTTGGATAGAAATATAAAATTATCCATTTTCCAGTTAAATCTCTTAGACAAATTTCTGTTTCATCTTGGTTTGGTTTGCAAAATTCTGGTGCTTTTGTTCCTACTTCTAGCATGATAACTACCTTTTAATTTTTATTTCCTATAATATCACATAAAGGATAATAATGAAAAGTATATT
>DQSO01000152.1 GCA_015663225.1 Campylobacterales bacterium | reverse complement strand
AAGTTTGTTAAAAGGACTCTTAAGATTGAAAAAGTGAGATACGAAGAGGGAGTAAGTACAATTTATGACCTGCTATTTGCCCTAAGTAGGTATCAAAATAGTAAAGCTAGAGCTATAAATAGTAGATATGCCCTTCAAAGTGAACTCTACTACTACAACTACATTAACGAGATAGGAAATAATTAAAATGAAAAAAATAGTAGCAATAATCATAATAATAATCATAGTCATAGGTGCGATAAGTTTAGTTAAAAAAAGAAAATCAGCAGTAGATAATGCACCAACGGCTAGTCTTTTAAAAACTACAGTAGAAGCTTTTATGCCTATAGTTAAAGAGATAAGTTCAAGTGAATCTTTTTTGGCAAAACTTGAGGCTGTAAACGAACCAAAGATAAGTTCAAAACTTAGTGGATATGTTAAAAAAGTATATGTTAGTGAGAGTGTGAGAGTTAAAAAGGGAGATCTGCTTGTAGAGCTTGATAGTGTTGAAGTTCAAGGGAGTGTTGATGCGATTAAAGCCAGTGTTTTGAGTGCAAATTTAGATATGAAGTTGTCTTTGAAAGATTTGAGTAGAAGTAGAGCTTTATATGATGTAGGTGGAATTTCAAAAGACTCTTATGAAAAAGTAGAGCTTATGGTTGAAAATAAAAAAGCAAAACTTCTCTCAGCAAAAAGTAGCCTAAGTGCTAAAGAAAATCTTTTAACATATACAAAAATAACATCACCGATAGATGGAGTAGTAGGAACTATTTTTATAAAAGAGGGATCACTCTCAAGTCCTGGTAAACCTATCATAACTATTATAGGAGATGAAAAACAGTTGATTTTCTCTTATGCCGCAGAGACAGATATAAAAGTAGGGCAGAGTGTGTTAGTTGGAGGATTTAGAGAGAGTATATCAGCTATCTATCAAAGTAGTAAAAACTCACTCATGACGGCACAGATAAAACTTAAAAACACTCTTAACCTACCAAGTGGAGCATCAGTTGATATAAAAGTTATCTTAGGTAGTTCAAAAGGTACGGTAGTTCCGCTAAATGCACTTTTACATAACAGTAGTGATGTTAGTGTCATGGTTTTTAAAGATGGTCAGTTTGTAGAGCAAAAAGTTAAAATTAAGTTGGAAAATGATGAGTTTGCTATGCTAACGGCTACTTTAAAAGAACCAGTTGCAGTAGGAAGTGAAGCTAAACTCTCTAGACTACCATCACTTAAAAATATAAAAGTAGTCTTTAATGGAAAATAGATCATTGATAGAGAAGATTTTATCAAGACCAGCATTTATATACTCTTTTTTAGTGCTGTTTGTCTTTTTGGGGATTATTGGATATGGGAAGATAGATAGAAAACTTTTTCCCGATTCAAATCGTCCTGAGATTGCAGTTGTGTTGATACAACCTGGGGCTTCTGCTAAAGATATAGCTTCAAATATCGTAGTGCCAACTGAGAAAGAGTTTTATACGATAGATCAAGTTCGGCGAGTCTATTCAAATACTATAGACGAAGTTAGTGTTGTAAGAGTTGAGTTTGAGTATGGAAAGGATTTATCAGTTGCTGCTAGTGATATTTCAAATGCAATAAATAAGATAAAATCAACTCTACCTAGTGATTTGAGAGAACCTCAGATACATAAAATATCAGCAGCAACACCACCAGTTATCGTCATAGGAGCTAGTAGTGAAAAACTAGCTTTATCGGATATAAAAGAGATAGCACAAAATGAGATAAAAAATCAACTTTTAGCAGTCGATGGAGTTTCAAATATAGATATTTTTGGTGGATATACAAAAGAGGTGAAAGTAGAAGTAGATAAGAAACTTCTTGATAGTTATAATCTGCCTATAAATGCAGTCATAAATGCTCTGCAAAAAAACAATAAAGATTATGCGATAGGGTTTATAGATGGTTCAAATAGTAGATATTTAGTTAAAAATATCGGTAAACGAGATAGTATAAAAGAGCTTTTAAATCTCCCTATAAATGCAAATTTAAAACTAAAAGATGTGGCAACAGTTGAATTTGATCACTATAAAAATCAAGCACTCTACTATGGAAATGGAAAAAAAGCGATAGCTATCTCAGTTCAAAGGGGATTGGACTCGGATGTTGTAAAAACTATAGAAAATGTAGAAGCAAAGATAGAAGAGCTTTCGCGAAAGTATCCAAATATTAGTTTTGAAACAACCGATACTCAAAAAGAGATAATAGAACAGAGTATTTCAAATATGTTTGAGTCCTTACGAGATGCTATTATCATGTCAACTTTAGTTGTATTTTTCTTTTTGGCTTCATTTCGACAAGTATTGATTGTATCTATAACTATACCTTTAGTTTATGCTACGACTATCGCTATCATGTGGATGATTGGAATGGAGTTTTCAGTTGTTGGATTGACGGCGATTATCTTGGCTCTTGGGCTATTGCTTGATGATACTGTTGTGGTGTTGGAAAATATACAAAGACACTATAAAGAGCTTAAACAACCCATCGTTAAAGCTGTTATGGGTGGAACAAAAGAGATTATGTTTGCAGATTTTTCAGGGACTGTTACGACTATGATAGCACTTGCACCGATGTTATTTGTTGGCGGGTATCCTCAGACGATATTTCAACCTCTAGTTGGGACTTTGCTTATCGCTCTTGGGGCTTCTTATGTTATCTCTATAACGGCTGTTCCGTTGCTTTCTATGAAGATTTTAACAATAGAAAATCGTTTTATACTAAGAAGTGAAGAGATGTTTCACAATATATCTGCAAAGGTAAACAATGCTTTAAGAGATCTCTTTTTAGGAGCAGTGACTAAGGCTTTGGAGAGTAAAAAAGTTGCTATTTTATATTTTGTTATGTTGTTTGGTCTCTTTGCGATAAGTGTAAAAATCGTTATGCCACTTGTTGGACAAGAGCTTATGCCTGCGATGGATACTGGAACTGTTAAGATAAATATCACAACAGATCCAAACCTATCACTTGCAAAGAGTGAAGAGTTGTTAGAGAGTGTCAATAAAATACTATATAAAAGTGAGTATATTCAAAGAGTTTCAGCGAGTATTGGAAGTGAAGCTGGGATTTTAAGTATTGGTAGTGGAAGTGGAATTGATCATATATCTATTACGGCAAACTATGTTAATAGGTTTGAGCGAGATGAGACTATCTGGGAGATAGAGAGAGGATTAAGAGAGGATATTTTAGCACTACCAAATATCAAATATCTACTTGTTTTTGATTCAGGTGCTTCAGCGATGTCAAGCATCAAAGGAAATATCGACATTATGCTAAGTGGTGATGATTTTGATAAGCTTCAAGAAGCTGGTGATATAGTTGAGCAGATGATTTATAAAACTAAGGGGATTTTATCTTTAGCAAAAAGTTGGGATAAGGATAAAAAAGTATTTGCTTACACTATCGATGAAAAGTTAGCTGCAGAGTATGGAGTGAGTTCATCTGATATTAGTAAGAACTTACAACTTCTACTTCGTGGGGCTAAAGTTTCTTACTTTCCTTTACAAAATGCTCAAGATTTTACGGTAAGAGTTTGGTTTAAAGATTTTGATTCACTAAGCTCTTTAGACTCCGTATTGATAGATACTCCAAAAGGAAAAATACCACTAAAAACTTTTGTAACATTAAGTAGTGTTTATGAGCCAAATGTGATAACAAGAGAAAATCTAAAGTATACACTTAATGTGTATGGATATAGAGAAAAAGCAGCTATTTCACATATTATGGCAAGTTATGACGAAGTTTCAAAAGATATGGTTATCCCTGATGGAGTTGAGCTTACAAGACTTGGAGATGAGGCACAGTTTAAAAACTCAGCAGGTCGTATGGTT
>DQSO01000043.1 GCA_015663225.1 Campylobacterales bacterium | reverse complement strand
GCCTTTATATATGGTGGATTTTTAATAGTTGATAATCTATTTCTAGTAAAAATGCCTCAAACACTCTCTAAAGATGAACACACTAAAGCTAGAGAATCAATCATGATGCATGTTAGAAAAGTTGTTCCTTGGGCACTTATAGTAGCAGTAATAGCTGGTATATATCTTATATTTCAAGTTTTCGGTGAAGTTTCAGATGATGGGTTAACAACATATCAGATTATACTTTCAATAAAAGCATTTTTAGGTTTATGGTTAGGAATTAGAGGATTTAATCAAAAGATATTTGGTATAAATCCTTTTGTATTTAAAAGTCATATACTCCCATTTTCTTTTGTTATAGCTATTATAATACTTTCACAATTGATGTATATATAGTTTATCTTAGCTAAACTCTTTTATCTCTAACTGTAAAAACTCTATAATTCTACTTTGTATAATCCTTGTCTCTTCATCTCCACTACTACAATCTAAAAAATTTTTCAAATCTTTAATATTTATTTTATATGCAAATCTACTAGATTTTTTTAACTCTTGATCGATATTTTTTATAAGTGCATTTATATCAAGTTCATTTTTTTCTATTATTTTATTAACATACTCTTTTGTTACATGAACTAAAAGAGAAGCTCTTGCACCATCTTTTTTATATATTCTTAATCCTATCTCATTTAGTAAATCTTCTTCACATTTAGTCATACCATTTTTAATAGCTATTACTGAAGCATAAACTTTAGCACGAAATTCTAGTGAACTTGTATGATATACAAATATATCTCTAAAAAACAGCAAAAATCTTATTTTTATAATCTTAAATATATCCATCTCTTGCCTTTTTAATATAAGTTTGATATAATGCACTTTCTAAAGCATTGAGGAAGTATTGGCTTCTTGAATGCTCTCCTTAAGACCTGTGCAATAGGCAACTGGGTTACCGTGTCAGGGTGGGAACACAGCAGCACGATTCTTTGGTTTATGTGCCGCAGTAATCTTAAGGGGAGTACCTAAAAAAATCTTCTACTTCATCAATAACTTTTCCAAAATCCACACCATTTATTATTGGTTTTGACTTAATTTTTTCAAATATCTCTTTTTTACCACTTATCAACTCATTTGATTTTATTCCATGATTGATAGATAGTGTTGCTTCCATATATGCTGCAAATCTATCACAAGCTTTTAGTGCTTTTCCATCTATAGTATTATATTTATCTTCATTGTAAAGAGTTAAATCATCAACTATTTTTATTTTTTCTTGATAAGTTTTATCTAAAAATTCATCTTTTTTATCATTATAAATTCCAAGTATATAACTAAACTCATCTACTAATTCATCTGGAATAAGAGGCAAAATATCATTATTTATTCTTTCAATTTCATAATCACTTATAATCTCATCTAATCCACTTACACTATATTTAACAGGTGTTATAATATCACGAGTAAGAGCCTCAGGAAGATCATGAAAAAGTGCACAAAAAAAGTTATTTTCAAGCCTCTTATCACAAGCTTTTACTTCAATCGAATAGAAGTAACTAAAAAGTGCTACAATTAACATATGACCTAATACAGAAGTTTCTGGTATACGAGGAGTTTGAGCCCATCTTTTTTGAAATCTCAATCTTCCACTCAGATCAAGAAACCTTGAAAGTTTTTGTTTAAGAGCTATCTTTCTAACTCCTAAAAGTTCATAATAATCCTCTATCTCTTCTTCGACTTCATTTTTTATACTCTCTATATCGCTTAAAAAACTACTTGTTTGATAGACTATAGAAAACTCCCATCTAGTTGCAAGATATGAAGCAGCTTTTAATATAAATTTCTCTTTTTTATATATAGTTTTATCACTTAAAAACTCTTCAAATCTTATTAAAAAAGTTCCATTATCTATATCTTTTATATCTTCTTTTAGCTGTTTTAAAACCCAACCATTTAACTCATTTTTTTTCTTTTTAAGTATAACTCTAAATACATCAGGTCTTATATCAGTTACAACAACTCTTCTTAAAAATTCAAAAATTCCTATTTCAATAAGAGCTCTAAAATTAACTTTATTACCTCTTAAATCTTCAATTTTTGCTAACATGTAAGCTATTATGAACTTATGAGCCTGTTTATCAAGCTCTACTAAATCAACCATTCTTGGATAATCGTTCCATCTTTGAATAGATGAAGCTGTAAAAATTAGTTCAATAAGTTTAGGATTTAGCATTTATAATACTACTATCAAGTTCTATGACTGTATGTACATTTCCTCTAGGATTGTAATCAGCTATAACTTTTAGCTTTTTAGGCTTAAGTAATCTTGCTAATGTGTCATAAATCTCATTTGCACTATCTTCGTGTGAAATATATCGTTTTGAAAAACTATTTATATATAGTTTAAGAGCTTTTAACTCTCCAACAAACTCATCAGGAAAATATTCTATATAGATAGTTGCAAAATCAGGATAACCTGATCTTGGACACATACACATAAACTCTGGCAAAGTTATTTTTATAAGATAATCTTTTTTATGCTTATTTGGCCATATTTCAAAATCTTTATCTATATCAAACTCTGCTATCTCTTTTTCACCATATTTCATCTCACTCATTTAAACATCCAAGTGTTTTACATCTTTTGCATGAGCTTGAATATAGTTTCTTCTTGGTTCAACCTCATCACCCATAAAGAGTGTAAATGTATCACTAGCAACCTCTGCATCTTCAACTTTTATACGAAGTAGTCTTCTATTTGCTGGATCCATAGTCGTTTCCCAAAGTTGTTCAGGATTCATCTCACCAAGACCTTTATATCTCTGTATATATGCACCTTTTTTAGCATTTTTTTCTACTTCATCAAGCATAGATAACAATTTAGAGTTTGTAAGCTCTACACCTCTTTCTTGAATCTTATTTGATATATATACAGCTTCAGTATAAAGTGGTGAAGAGAAAAGGTTATCATCTATTTTTATCTCTTCTAGTCCATCATTATTTTGAATATATAGGTGTACTATTTCATCATCTACTATTTTATTTAGTATATTATAACCTAGTGAGTGAATATATTTTTCTAAAACTACAAAAAGTTCTTCACCTCGAAGAGAGATATAATCTGGATTTTCTATTAAATATTGAACTAATTCGATAACATGAAATCTTTTTTCTAACTCTTTTAAAACTGATCTATAAGCAGAAACAACTTTAAACAGATCAGCAAGATCATTTTGCCCAATTCCTTCAAACTCAAAAGAACCTATTCCTGTCTCTATTAGAAATTCATTCAAAGATCTATCATCTTTTAAATAGATCTCTTTTTTACCTTTTTTATATCTATAAAGTGGTGGTTGAGCAAGATAAACATAACCATTTACTAAAATAGGATTTAAAAATCTATATAAGAAAGTAAGAAGAAGTGTCTGAATATGACTACCATCAACATCTGCATCGGTCATAACTATAACTTTGTGGTATCTTAGTTTTTCTTCATTAAACTCTTCACCTATACCACAACCAAGAGCTGTAATTATATTTGTAATCTCTTCTGATTTTAGTATTTTATCTATTCTACTTTTTTCTACATTTAAAATCTTACCTTTAAGTGGTAAAACAGCTTGAAAAACACGGTCACGACCCTGTTTTGCAGAACCTCCAGCAGAATCTCCCTCCACCAAATATATTTCACTAATAGTTGGATCTTTACTTTGACAATCAGAAAGTTTTCCTGGAAGTGTACCGACACTCAAAGTCTCTTTT
>DQSO01000107.1 GCA_015663225.1 Campylobacterales bacterium | reverse complement strand
TAAAAATATAACTGGTGGTGATATAAGACATGATATGTTGAAGTCTATATTGATAAATACAGCTATAGACAAAAGTACTATTGGTCCAGATATTTATGCTGGATATGGAATGATTGATGTTAAAAGTGCAGTTGATACAGTAAAAAGTCTGAATAATAACTCACTAATAAAACTCAAGTTTGACGATGTTTCAAATCAAGCTACAAAATCATATAGTTTCAATATGAGCAGTAATGGTGATTTTAAAGCAACAATTAGCTGGGTAGATGTAGCTGGAAATAGTGCATCAGGCAAATCTTTAGTAAATGATTTAGATATTTACCTGCTAAGTGATAATGGCACAAAATATTATCCATATTCACTTAACAAGTCAAATCCAACAGCAGTAGCATTTAATGATAGAGCAAATAGAGTTGATAATATAGAGCAAATAGAGATTTCAAATCTTCCAGCTGGAGATTACACTTTGGTAGTAAATGGTTACAATGTAACAACATCTACTCAAAATTTTGCAATAGCAGCTAATATAGATATGTTTTCAAACAGTGATACAGATACTCATCAAATAACAAAGAAACAAGTAATAGCTACAAATAACTTTGCAAAAGTAATGCTAGAGTCAATCTACTAAGAGAAGTCCCCCACTTTGGTGTGGGGTGTTATATCTATCATGGTAGATATAACACCCTATATAAATAGGGCTTTCCTTTCCTTTTCCAGTTTAACAAAGACAAGGGTCTTTGTTAAACTAAATCCTATCTAATTGTTTAATTCCCTCTTGAATAATCTGACTATAATCTTTTTTTAACTTAGAGTTTTTAATAAATACTTTTTGAATATCAAGCTTTATTTTTAAAAAATCTATTAGTTCTTGCGATAGCTTATAAAGTTTTAAACTCTGTTTTTTATCATCTTTTATAACTAAGTTAGATATATCAAAAAGTTTATTATCCACTTTTGTTTTAAAGATATTTGATACTATTTCATTTTTACTAAATCCCATTATTTTAGTAGTTGATTTAAGTAAAAGTGAACCATCATATCCATAACACTCTTTTTTAGAACCCTTAATTATCATATCACATGGTATATCTTGAATTTTTGTAAAATTTTTTATTATTTTAAATTTATTATTTGTTATTGGAACACTATTTAGCAGTTTTAAGTTCTCTTCTACTTGTTGTTGCTCCGGTTTTTTTAACTCTTTATATGCGATATATAGTAGATATGAGAGGTTTGGAACTTTTAAAGCTTCATTTTTATTTTCAGATACTCTATATATCCATTTTTTTGTTTTTATAATGAATTTTGCATTTTTTGAAGCTTTAGTCATAAGTTTTGAGTTACTGTTTTGATATATGACTCGATTTAATCCATAATCTTTAATATATAGAGTTTTTACACCTTTTTGATTTCCACTTAGTGTATATTCTATTATTGCTTCTTCAAATGGAAGTTTTTGTATAAAAGGATTAGAGTTAGAGAGTAGCGGAATTGATAGTATAGTTAGTGTTAAGATTTTATTAAGAGATTGCATCTTTTACACTATCATGAGCTACCATATGCTTTCCAGTCCACTCTTGGAATATATCACAACCAACTTTACAGCCATCACCTGCGGCTATTAAGTACATAGTTTTAACTCCACTAGCAAGTCCACATACATAAACTCCATCGCTGATTTTATTGTCAATATTTTGAATTTTTATTTTATTTGGTTTCATAACTTTATCATGTTCTACCACAGATAGATCAAGACCTGTTATTTCAAACTGATGCATACCTGTTGCAAAAACTATCATGTTAGCTTTGTATTCTTGTTTTGAAGTTACTACTTTGAAGTTATCTCTTACTCCACTAACATCCACAACAGTTTCTGTTTTTAACTCAAGTTGATTGAAGTTTGCTAGATACTCTTTCATCTCACTCATCGCAACCACTCCAGAAACTCCATAACTAAATCCTGCAACATTAAAAAGTGATGCTTTGTTTAGATCTGATTTACCATCATCTATGATAAGGTATTTTTTATCTTTGCTCCACTCAAACTTATCTTGGTTTGAAGCCAAAGTTACTCCACAATTAATTCCAGAAACTCCACCACCGATAATGATTACATCATAGTTAGTCAAGTTTTAGTACCGTTAAAAATGCTTCTTGAGGAAGTTGCACTTTTCCTATTGATTTCATTCTCTTTTTACCAGCTTTTTGCTTCTCTAGTAGTTTTCTCTTTCTTGTAATATCTCCACCATAGCACTTTGCAGTAACATTTTTACCCATAGATTTTACAGTTTCACGAGAGATTATTTTACTGCCGATACTTGCTTGTATCGCTACTTCAAAAAGTTGTCTTGGAACTATCTCTTTCATAGCTTTTACAAACTCTCGACCTTTTGATAGTGCTTTAGAATCTGGTACGATGATAGAGAGTGCATCAACAACTTCACCAGCAACTCTAATGTCTAGTTTTACAAGTTTTCCCTCTTCATAACCACTTTGGTCATAATCAAATGATGCATAACCTTTAGAGACTGATTTTAGTTTGTCATAAAAGTCCATAACGATTTCATTCATAGGTATAGAGTACTCTAGTAAAACACGATCAGGAGTTATATATTCCATCTTTTTTTGGACACCTCTTTTATCGTTTACTAAAGTTATAACATTTCCTAAAAACTCTGTTGGAGTAAGAATAGTTGCATTTACATATGGTTCTAAAATTTTGTTTATCTCATTTACTTGTGGAAGATCACTTGGGTTGTGAATCTCTACAATATCTCCATTGTGTTTTTCAATTTTATAGATAACAGTAGGAGCAGTTGCGATAAGGTCTAGTTTAAATTCTCGCTCTAATCTCTCTTGAATAACTTCCATATGAAGCATTCCTAAAAACCCAACTCTAAAACCAAATCCAAGAGCAACAGAAGTTTCAGGCTCATATGAGATACTAGAATCATTTAGTTTTAGCCTATCAAGTGCATCTCTTAAATCTTCAAATTTATCAGTTTCGATTGGATAAAGACCAGCAAATACAAAACTTTTAGCCTCTTCAAAGCCATCAATAGGAGTAGTAGTAGGGTTTTTAAAATCAGTTATAGTATCACCTACTTGCATATCGCCAACAGTTTTTAATCCTAAAGAGACAATACCTATCTCACCACATCTGATAATATTTGTTTTTTCTTGTTTCAAAGGATGAGGATATACAAGTGAAAGAACTTCATGTTTTTTACCTGTACTCATAACAAGAACTTCTTGACCCTTTTTTATCTCACCTTCATATACTCTTACAAGTGCCAAAGAACCTAGATAACTATCAAACCAACTATCATAGATAAGAGCTTTTGTAGAAGCATTTTCATCTCCACTTGGAGCTGGAATCCTATCAACTATCGCATCCAAAAGTTCAGTTATACCGATACCTGTTTTTGCACTTGTTTCTATAGCATCTGTACAATCAAGTCCGATAGTAGTCTCTATCTCCTCTTTTACACGATCTGGTTCAGCTGCGGGAAGGTCTATTTTGTTGATAACTGGTATCATTTCAAGGTCATTATCAAGTGCGATATATACATTTGCAATAGTTTGAGCTTCAACTCCTTGAGCCGCATCAACTATAAGCAAAGTCCCCTCACTAGAGGCCAAACTTCTACTAACTTCATAGGAAAAATCAACATGACCTGGTGTGTCGATGAGATTTAGAGTATAGGTCTCTCCATCTTTT
>DQSO01000012.1 GCA_015663225.1 Campylobacterales bacterium | reverse complement strand
TAGTGAGCTAAATCTTTTAATAGATCATATAGTTACCCAGTTAAAAACTAAAAGCAATAAAAAAGTAGTACTAAAAAGCTATACAGATGATGCTGGAAGCAGATCATATAATATTGATATGTCAGTTAGACGAGCTAACATGATAAAAGAAAAAATAGTTGAAAAGGGTATTGATGGAAGTAGGGTCATAGTAAAAGGGGAGGGTGGAGTAAACTTTATATCATCAAATGATACAAGTGATGGACGAAGCCAAAACAATAGAGTAGAGGTTAACTTAATAGATGCTTCTAACTAGAGCTAGTGAGTATGCACTACTCTCTTTGATACTCATGTCAAAACAATCTCATCCTGAAGATGTTGATACCCTTTCAAAAAGGTTAGATATATCAAGAAGCTTCTTAGCAAAAGTCTTACAATCACTATCTCGTGAGGGTGTTTTAAACTCTTATAAAGGGGTAAAGGGTGGATTTGCTTTGGCAAAAAAACCTGAAGATATAAGTTTAAAACAAGTTATTGAGATAGTTGAAAAGAAACCTATAATCGTATTTGAATGCTCACGAGATATAGCTACTTGTCCATCAGGAAAAGGAAGTTTTTGTCTGATTTGGCCATTTTTAAATAAGTTTCAACATAAAGTTGATGAGTTTTTTACAAACTTAACACTTAAAGATATTATATAGTTGAGAAAAACTTTTGGCAACTAAAACAGAAGGAAGCGGTTTTACTTTAGACTCTTTTATAAAAGGAGTAAAACAATCTAAAGATTTAGTTATTGTTATTTTTGTACTCTCTGTTTTAGCTATTATTATCGTTCCTCTACCTTCAATCATACTTGATTTTTTTCTAACACTCTCTTTGGCTGTATCAGTTTTGGTATTGATGATAAGTTTATATGTTCCAAAACCTACAGATTTGACAACTTTCCCAACACTTATACTTGTTGTAACCCTTTTTAGGCTCTCTTTAAATATTGCAACAACTAGGATGATACTTAGTGAAGGTCATAAAGGACCAGAGTCTGTTAGTGATATTATCACATCTTTTGGGGAGTTTGTTGTTGGTGGAAACTATGTTATTGGTACTATTGTGTTTGTGATTTTGGTACTTATAAACTTTATGGTTATTACTAAAGGTTCAACAAGAGTTGCTGAAGTTGCAGCAAGATTTACACTAGATGCGATGCCAGGTAAACAGATGGCTATCGATGCAGATCTAAATGCAGGGCTTATAGATGAATCAACAGCGAGAGGTAGAAGAGAAGCTATTATCCAAGAGGCAAGCTTTTACGGAGCGATGGATGGTTCTAGCAAGTTTGTAAAGGGTGATGCGGTAGCTGGTATCATAATCACTATGATAAATATCATTGGTGGATTTTTAATAGGTATGTTTCAGTTTGATATGAGTGCAGGTGATAGTGCTTCTGTTTTTACTATACTTACTATTGGTGATGGATTAGTTTCTCAACTTCCTGCTCTTATACTCTCAACTGCAACTGGTATCATCATAACAAGAGCTTCAAAAGATGGAGGAAGTTTTGCTGATAATGTAGTTGAACAACTTTTCAATGACTATAAAACACTTCTTATTGTTGGTTTTATACTTGTACTTTTTGCTCTAGTTCCGGGACTTCCTACACTCTCATTAGGGTTTGTTGGTGGTATTTTCTTGTTTATGGGTTATACGATTTACAAGAGTAAAGATGATCCGGTAAAAAATATTGAGATAGAAGATGGTGGTGATATAAGTGCATCAGCTGAACAGTCTGCTTCTAAAGGGGCAGCTTCTAGTCCTGAAGATGAAGAGAAAACTTTAGAAGATATACTAAAACAAGATATTTTAGAGTTGGATTTAGGTTATCAACTTATAAAACTTGCAGATCCTGCGATGCATGGAGATTTACTTGATAGGATTAAAACTACAAGACGAAAAACAGCAAGTGATTTTGGATTTTTAGTACCACAAATAAGGATAAGAGATAACTTACACTTACCGCCAAATAACTATCAACTACTTTTAAAAGGTGTAGAGATTGGACATGGAGAGATTTATCCTGATAAATTTTTAGCGATGGATAGTGGATTGGCAACTGGAGATTTAGATGGTATCAAGACGAAAGAACCTGCATTTGGTCTTGAAGCTGTTTGGATTGAACCAATGTTTAAAGAAGAGGCGATAACTCAAGGATATACTGTAGTTGATCCATCAACTGTTATATCTACTCACATTGGTGAGCTTATTAAAAATCATTCTGATGAACTTATTACAAGACAAGATGTTAAAGATCTGCTTGAAGGTATGAAAAAAAGTTACTCAGTTATAGTGGAAGATGTACAAAAAGTAGCATCCTTAGGGCTTATTCAAAAAGTATTAAAAGAGCTTTTAAGTCAAAAGATTCCAATAAAAGATCTGCTTACAATCTTAGAAACAATAAGTGATGTAGCAGAAGTTACAAAAAATGTAGATATTTTAGTAGAACAAGTAAGAGCAAAATTAGCTCGTGTTATCTCAAAGATGTATAGTGATTCTACAGGATTACTAAAACTTATGACATTTGGAAATGTAACTGAACAAAAGATGATAGATAAACTTCAAGATAAAGAGGGCTACAAAGAGCTACTTCTAAATATATCTCAGATAAATTCACTTGTAACAGCAGTAAGTGATAAAGCTGCTGGAATATTAGCTCAAGGTGTTGCACCAGTAATCCTTATAGTTGATCCAGCTCTAAGAAAATCTCTCTCAGAGATTTTTACAAAGTTTAACCTTGATGTTGTTATCTTATCCCATGCAGAGATAGATCCATCAACAAAGTTTGAAGTATTGGCAAATATAGAAATAGAAGATTTTTAAAAGGAAAACATTGATTAAAAAAGAAGTACACCACCTATCTCATATAGATTTGGATGGATATAGTTGTCAGATTATTGCAAAAAGAATTTATGAAAATATAAACTTTTATAACTCAAACTATGGCAAAGAGATAGACCAAAGGTTACAGCAGATAGTAAATGCTATAAAACTATCACAAAACAGTGAGTTCTTAATACTTTTTACAGACCTAAACCTAACACTAGAGCAAGCAGAATTTATTGTAAAAGAGACCGTAAATATTGAAGATAAAGAGATTGAACTACTGCTTTTAGATCATCATAAAAGTGGACAAGATTGTGCCAATATACATGAGTGGTATAACTTAGATGTAAACAGATGTGCAACAAAAATAACTTATGACTATTTTAAAAGTAGTGGCTTGATTGATGATTTGGATGAGTATGTAAATATTGTAAATGCTTATGATATTTGGCTAACAGACCAACATGATAGGTTTGAGATAGGTAAAGTTTGTGCTAGATATGTAAGTAGTGCTAGAGAGATAAATCGTATCATGTTTAGTGATAAAAGCTTTGAATATGTTCTTGCTATGGTAGAAAAAGCTTCAAAAATTATCACTCAAAAAGATGCTCATATCGCTCTTGATGATATGTTGCACTCAAGCAAAAAAGAGTTCTTTATAAAAGATAAAAACAATACTTTAGATAATCTTGTAAGTTACTATGTAGTGGACCTGCTTAGTAAAAATAGAGATAATATGACCATAACTTACAAAGATAAAAAAGGAATCTTAACTTTTCAAGCAGGAAATATCTCTATCATTGGAAATGAATTTTTAGTGCAAAATCCAGACTATGATTTTTTCTTAGATATAAATGGCAAAAAAAACATCTCTGCAAGAGCAAATAATAACTGTGATGTAAGTATTTTAGCAAATGAAATCTTTGGTGGTGGAGGTCATGCAAATGCCTCTGGTGGAAGATTTCAAGAGTTTAAAGAGTCTTTTATCTATGAAGAGATAAAAGCACAAGTTCAAAAAAGAATAAGAGATAAGGAGAGTAAATGAAAGATTTTAAAAATCTAATAGTTTTATAAAACTTCTTTAGCCAAGATATTTTTATATAAGCATTTAAAGATTGACCAGATTTTAGAGTCTCTTTGTAGGTTTTTCTATGAAGTTCAGGCTCCATTCTTACATTAAATACACCTTTATATACATTTTGAAGTTATTATATCAAAAAAATTTCAATAAAAACTAATAAACTCTTGCTAAAATAAAACAATACCTTGATTATTATCAATACCATCATGTTGTTATAACTGGGATAAAATTAGAAAAAATATGGAGAGTGATATGGATGTAAAGCACTACTATAATCCCAATGGTGAAGAGATTTTAGATGAGAAGATTTTCGGAGGAACTCCAAGTGGTTTTGTAGACTTTAATCGTTCACGATATAGATGGGATAGTAATATCTATGATCTTATGAATGCAAATACATGGTTTCCATCAGAAGTTAATACTATTACAGAAAAAAAGAACTTCAATCTCCTAACTCCAAACGAACAATCTATCTACAAAATGACCTTTGCACAACTTAGTTTCAATGACTCTGCACAAGAGGAGTATCTAAGTGATTTTAGACAACTTGCAAATAATCGTCTAGTTAAATCAGTAATATCCCTACAAATCATGCAAGAGGTAAATCACTCAAAAAGTTATGCAGTTTTACTTGATGCTTGTGGAAACTCTGATGAGGTATTTAACCTATACAAGTACGATGATGCACTTAACCGTAAAAATCAACAAATATCTGAACAATTTGCACAACATATTGATGGAAGTTCAGTAGATAAAATGCTACTAAGTGCGATGGCTAGTGTAAATCTTGAAGGTATCTATTTTTTACTAGGTTTTGGTTACATATATCTTCTTGGTGACAAAGTGCCAGGGGCAAGAGATATGATAAAATTTATCGCAAGAGATGAGTTAAATACACATCTTCCATTGTTTACAAATATTTATAAAACTATTCGTAAAGAAAATAAAATCCTAACAAGTACGATAGATACTAGTTATCAGATGATTGAAGAGGCTGTAAATATTGAACTTGACTATGGAAAATACTTATTAAATCAATTTCCCATCATGGGAGTAACACCAGAACTTATGGAAGATACAGTATGCAACTATGCAAATGATAGACTAAAAAAGATAGGACTTGACCCAATATTTAAAGAGAGTAAAACGACAAATATGCAAAAACTTGTAACCAAACATCTGGAGATGAATGATGTCAAAAGCAACTTTTTTGAGAGCAATGTATCAAATTATGCAAAATCAAGTTTAGATTTAAATGATTTTTAATCTCCTTGGGAGTAATTCCCCATTCCCTATGGGGCGAAACGATATGATAGAATGAGGTATGCAAAAGCATATATATAAAAGTCACAACAAAACATTATTGTTATACCATTTGGTATTTTGAGCAAAATATCGAAGAAAAGTATTCGATGAGTCAACTGAAAAATAGCCTCTGTACACTAGTGACAACCTCCACCAAATGCTACTTTTTGCATATTATCTGTTAAACTCTTGTGGTCTTGGTTATGTTCATGTATTTGGAAACACGCATACCACCTT
>DQSO01000138.1 GCA_015663225.1 Campylobacterales bacterium | reverse complement strand
GTTTGAAATAATTCCAAACATATCAAACATCTCTCTCTCTGCCCAATCTGAACTCTTATATATATCATAAAGACTATCAACTGCTTGACCCTCTTTAATAGAGTATTTTATTCTTAATCTCTTTCTTTTGTTGATAGAAAGAAATTGATAAAACATCTCGAATGTTCCATCTTTTGCCAAAAAATCACTAGCACTAAGTTCACTTAAAAATGTATACTCTAACTTCTTATTTAGAAGTTTAGCAACTGCTATTATGTCATGTCTATTTTCTAAGATTACTACTAGTTGTCCTAGTTGAATATATGCTTCTTTAACTTCAGCTTTTTTAGAAATCGCCTCTAAATCTTTAGCAAAAACCTCATCTGTTTCTACATCTTGTTTTGGAACTTGTGGTGCAACATAAAATCTATCATTGTAGTAAACTTTTGCCTGTGCATCTTGTCTATTTTGATACTCTCTCATTATACCAACCTTTTTGGTTTAAGTTTTTGAAATGCACTCTGACTTCTAATCTTCTTTTGAAGCATCATAACTGCATATTGCAAAGTCTCTGGACGAGGTGCACAACCAGGAAGATATATGTCTACTGGAATAATTCTATCACAACCTTGAACAGTTGCATAAGTATTAAACATACCACCAGTATTTGCACAACTACCCATGCTGATAACCCATTTTGGTTCAGTCATTTGATCGTATAGTCTTCTTATAAACTGAGCATGTTTTTTTGTAAGAGTCCCTGCAACAACCATAACATCAGCCTGTCTTGGACTAGCTCTAAATATTGTTCCAAATCTATCAAAATCATACCGACTAGCTCCAGCTGCCATCATCTCAATCGCACAACAAGCAAGACCATAAGTCAATGCCCATAAGGAGTTACTTCTACCCCATTGTACAAGTTTATCTACAGTAGTCAGTGCTACTGGTAATCCACCATCTTGTAAATAATTTATTTTATGCTGTGCCATTCAAGTGCTCCTTTTTTCCATGCATATATAAAACCGATTGTAAGTAGTAAAATAAATATAATCATCTCAACAAATCCAAACATACCAAGAACTTTAAAATCTATAGCCCATGGAAACATAAAGATAATCTCAACATCAAACAGTATAAACAAAAGTGCAAACAGATAAAACTGTGAAGATATCTTGTTTGGTTGCTTGCTAACCTCAGGTCCACACTCATAAATACTCATCTTTAACTTTTCATTGTCAAGCCTTGCAAGTTTTCTACTTACAAATCTAGATATAACTGTTGTAGCTATAAATGCCCCAAATGTTAAAACAAAAAACACAAATGCCCCAAAATAAGGGTGATCTACCACCATATGTTCCATATTTTTCCCTTTTTCTTAGTTTTTAACTGCTAAGTTATTACTTTTTGTAATACTTCACCGTGCAAAATTTTACAGTAAAATTCTTTAAAAATTACAATTTGGTTAATAATTATTTAACATTTAATATATTGAATTAAATTTAGAAACTAAATCCAACTTTTTTCTCATCACCAAATGCACCTTTTATCTCACGAGCAATGACATCAGCAAAATCCGATGTAGCAAACTTTGCATCCTCTTTTATCGCTACTTTGATAGCTGTATTTTTTATCACTACACTTATCTGTCCACCACTAAGTTCATATTTTGCTAAAGCTTTAAAATCAACACTTTCACTATCAAGTGCTACTTTTGGTAACATTTTTTTCCATAACTTTTCTCTTTGGCTTAAAGTAGGTTTTGGAAACTCTATTTTATAGTCAAATCTTCTTGAAAATGCTTGGTCTATTGTCTCTAAAAGATTGGTCGTAGCTATGAGTATACCGTCAAAGCTCTCGATTTGTTCTAAGAAAATATTTTGCATTTGATTATGCATTTTTTCGCTACTTCCACCACTATTTGTTCTACTACTTAAAAACTGATCTGCTTCGTTTAGTAACAAAATAGGCTGAGATTTACTTTTTTTACTCAAATCTTTGTAAGTATCAAATATTTTCCTAACATTTTTTTCACTCTCACCTACATACATAGAAAGTATCTTTGAACAATCAAAGCTTAAAACCTTTCTTTTTAAACTTTTTGCCAACGAGTATGCAGTCATAGTTTTACCAGTTCCAGCAGGCCCGTAAAATATAAGTTTTGCTTCAACTTGTGAGTTAGTTTTTATACCCCAATCTTTAAGTCTTTTTGCAACTTTTTTATCCACTTGTTTTAGTACACTATCTAGTAGCTCAGATGTCTTTGGATTTAAAACAACATCATCAAGATTTGTTTTTGGAGTCACAAGTTCAAATATCTCTTGATCTTTTATCAAATTTGCCAATGTTATCTTTTTTACTGCTTTTGATTTTTTAGGATGCATAATCTTTTGAAGATATTCATCTTCTATAAAAAAACTTCTAGTCATACTACCAAATGGCGTAAGTATCTCATCATAATCAATAATCTCCTTATCTATAAGAGGAGAACTTTCTTCCAAAAGTGAACGATTTTTTATACGATCATACTCATCTTCACTAATAAGATTTATAAGGTTACTCATCTCCCTAAGTGAGTCAAAATCACTAGAATACTCCTCTTTTAAAAGTGCTAAAAATATTATTTTCTCTTTCTCGCCAAGCTCTTCTTCTTTAAAAAGTTCTTCAACACTCAGTGAAATTTTAGTTGCACTTATTCGCTCTGCTATTCTAACTTCTAACATCTCTAAACGATTGTTTAACCTATCAATACTAAGAGTATTATCAGGGTAGTTGCTTCTTATAGCTGAAATTTTTTGATAGATTTCTATACGAGAAAACTGATCTCTAAGATACTCCAAGTGATCGTTATACTCAACTTTATCAGGTAGATCAACTTCCAGACTACCCTCTTCTAGTAGTTTATGACAGTTTTTACTCAAAGTAACACAAGAGTTAATAAGCTCCAATGCAGAAACACTCATACTTTTTACTTCAAACAAACTACTGATATTTAACCATCCAAGATGCAGTAGGTGCTGAATAAGTAGAACTTTATCTATATATTCATACTTATCATGTGAAAACATCTCTGTAAGTATTGAGTAGACTGAGTTTTCATTTGTACCCTCTATCTCTTTTCTTACTATATGTCTTAATATTGTTGCCTCTTCTTCTGAACACTTTAAATGAGTAAAAATCTTTGCTTTACTTACATCCTTAGCATTTATAAAATCCATTAGGTATTTCAAATATATTCCTTGAGTTTAATTAATAATACTATATCTTATTATGGATTTAAAGCTATTTATAAGAAGACATATAGATAATAGATAAAATTTAACAAAGGAAATAAAATGAAAAAAACAATTTTAAAATCAATCTTAGCACTCTCTTTAACAGTGCCAACAATCATGAGTGCAGATTTGGCTAAAGGTCTAAACATCATTATCAACTCTGGTAACCCACAAACTCAAGCAATGGCAATGGTCATATCACTTATGAGTATCAAAAAACATAAAAAAGAGGTAAATATAGTTTTATGTGGAGCAGCAGGAAATTTAGCTGATAAAAACATCAAAGGCACTCCAGTAAAAAGACCAAATGGTAAAGAACCATCAGCAAAACAACACCTTAAAAAACTTATCAAACTTGGAGCAAATGTAAAAGTTTGCCCACTATACCTTCCAAATGCAAAAAAAGATAAATCAATCCTACTTGAGGGTATAAAAGTTGCAAAGCCACCTGTTGTTGCAAAACAATTACTAGATAAAGATTTTCAAAATATCTCTTTCTAAAATAAAATATCTCTCTTATCATATAGAAACACTCTCGCATGATAAGAGGTTTGATCATCTAAAATACATTTTTTTCGTATTATTCTTTTACTTCCCAGTGTCCACGAGTACCACCAACTCTTTGAAGTAAATTTAACTCTTTTAATTTTGCTAAATTCTCTTCTATTTTTCTTTTAGATATACCAATTATTTCTGATAATTTAACTGCTGATATTTTAGAATTATTTTTAATACTTTCTATAATATTTGATTGATTTGATGTTCATCACTATTTTTCATCCAATCAAATAAATCACTCATCAATTTAGGAACTTAACTAGATGGGGGAGTTATATCTACTACACCATCTTTTCCACCCACACCAATATTACTCTTCCTATGATTACCAGCCCTATTTAAAAGCTCATTCATTAGTATTTTATGC
>DQSO01000050.1 GCA_015663225.1 Campylobacterales bacterium | reverse complement strand
TTCATTATACTCTTTCCATGGAGCATTGACTGTTATTTGTGCATCTAGTATTGACTCATCAAAATCTTGTATCTTTTGACTCATCTGTTCTTTTTGCTCTTTTAAATCTTTTAAAATAGTAACAACTTTGTTAAACTCTATCTTATTATCCCTGTCACTTATAAGTTTATTTATCATAGCTTGAGGGGATCTTTGTTTTGCAACTTTCATCTCTTTGACTCTTTTTTTAACCTCTTCTACTGTATCTCTATCATCAATTATCTTCTTTTTTAGCCTATTAACTATTTTGGTATTATCCTTGATACTGCTATCTAGCTCATTTATTTTTGACTCTATATCAGATACTACTTTATCATATCCTCTTTGAGCTCTTGGATCTATTATAAGTTTATTGTTACTACCTGCAATTTCAGAAATCTCTATAACTTCAGAAGCACTAATCTCTGCATTTGAAATAACTTTTAAAATAAATATTTTTTTTGCTTTTATTACTCCACCTGAGAGTGTATTTACAAAAACTTCATCGGCAATTACAGTTCCACCCTCCAAAGTATCAATACTTACTTTATCAGCTTCAACACTTCCTTTATGAAGTTTTATTTTGACAACTTTACCTTTTATATAGGAACTTTGATGAGTTTGCCCCTCTATTTCAATCAAATCTGCTTTTAACTTTGTATTGCTTCCTACATTACCTTTTGTTTTTATCTCTTTTGTTTCAAGTGTCACACCACTACCTATCGCATCACTCATCTCATCATCATTTTCTATATTTAACTTGATACCATTATCTTTTCCAGATATTGACCCTGTTGTTCTCATATTTACCTGTTTGACAAGCATCTCATTACTTATATCAAAATGATTTCCTTCTCTTTGAACAAATCCATCTTTATTTGCTATAAAAAATACTCTATCTTCTTCATCAGTTCTATGTATATTCTCGCTATGAGTTATATCCTCTAATTTTAACTTTGAACTATCATTTGAATTCTCTTTTGCTAAAAAATCACCTTTACAACTTCTTCCATCATTTCCAACTTGTGCTCTTATAACTTCAATAACAACATCATCTTTTTTTACTGTATCAATGTTACTTTTCTCTTTAGTACTTCGAGTAATAGCATTTAAACTTTCATTTTCCTCTTTATATCTAAGTATTGTAACTTCCTCGCTTTGACTAAATCGTTCAATTCCCTCACATAGGTTTATTTTAATATTTTCTATCAATGACTTATTTATCATTATATGAGATACTACTTTATTGATATTTTGTTTTGCATCTTCATCCATAAGACCTATTAAAATCCCCTGCTTTAATTTTTTCTTATCTAACTCTGTTGATATATCACCAAAAAGTCTATCATGATATGCAACATTTGAAGTTTTAGAAAAATTTGCAACCACTTTTGTAAACTCTTTATTTGCTCCAAGAGATATTTTTATAGGAAACTTCTTATTAGATACTCTTTTAAATATATTAATTTTATATTTTTGTTTTAGTGAGAACTCAGATGAAAGAAGATTTTCTCTTGTCATTATCTCTTCTTTTTCTACCTCTTTAAGTAATCTATACTTTTTACTCTCTTTTGAAAGTTTAAAATAACTTTTATATGATATAATAGTAAAATCAAGTTCACTTAGACTGAGTCCGTACTTATTAGCTACCTTTTTTAACTCTTTATCTACATTTGAAGTTTCAACAACTATATCTCTAAAACTCCTACTAGGAGATGCTATAACAGTATCGTCACCCTTAAATAGTCCATCAAATAAACCCACATTTTTCCCTTAAACTAGTTCTTAGCCTATATATCGACACTTTTCAGATATTTTTTAGTATTATATTTACATGATAAGAGCAATATTTACAAATAGTTTTGGGATACTCATCTCAAGGATTACAGGATTTATAAGAGATATGTTACAAGCTTCAATCCTTGGAGCAAATATATATAGTGATATTTTTATAGTAGCATTTAAACTTCCTAATCTTTTTAGAAGAATCTTTGCAGAGGGTGCATTTTCTCAGAGTTTTATACCTACATTTGCTTCAAGTCGTCAAAAAAGTGTATTTACAGTTACTATCTTAAAAAAGTTTACTCTTATACTTATAGCTTTAACTTTTATAGTTTTTATATTTAGTGAATACTTTACCAAACTTATCGCTTGGGGATTTTCTGACTCTCTTATTCAAAAAGCAGCTCCACTTGTTGCTATCAACTTTAACTATCTTATACTTATTTTTCTTGTTACATTTTTAGCTTCACTATTGCAGTATAAAAACCACTTTGCTACTACAGCATTTTCAACCTCACTTCTAAATCTTAGCATGATAACAGCTCTTGTTCTTTCTCAAGAGCTAGATAAAGAGGCAATAGTCTACAATCTTAGTATCGGTGTTATAGTTGGTGGTTTTTTACAACTTATTGCTCACATGATAGCTATAAGGTGGCTAAAGCTAGATAGGATCTTTTACTATGGATACCTATCTATAAAAAGGAAAAAAACTAAAATCCAATCTGATATAAAAAGATTTAACAAAGGTTTTATAAACTCTGTACTTGGTGGTTCTACTGCTCAGATTTCTGCTTTTTTAGATGGTATCTTAGCCTCTTTTTTAGTAAGTGGCTCTATCAGTTATCTATACTATGCAAATAGGGTTTTTCAATTTCCATTGGCGATATTTGCTATTGCTACTTCAGTTGCTATATTTCCTAAAATTGCAAGATTTTTAAACTCCAATCAAGAAGATAGAGCAAAGAAGATGCTTAAAAAAAGTTTTTGGATACTTCTTTTTGCACTTTCAGGTTCGGTTATCGTTGGTATAATATTTTCTCGTGAGATAGTTTGGCTTTTATATCAAAGAGGAGCATTTGAACTAGCTGATACTTTAAATACAGCAACAATACTCTCTATGTATCTTATAGGTCTTCTGCCATTTGGACTTGCTAAAATATTTTCTTTGTGGCTTTACTCTACTCATAACCAAGCAAAAGCAGCGAAAATCTCAGCGATAACTCTGGGAATAAATATAGTCCTAGCTCTAATCCTTGTATATCCACTAAAAGCTGTAGGACTAGCACTAGCAAGTGCTTTAAGTGGTTTTATTTTACTAGGTTTAACGATCAAACACTTTGGAGCAAGAGAGTTTTTAGATATACTAAAATCAAAACTGTTGTTAGTCTATATAGCTTTTGTAGCTTTTGTTATAATCATTACACTATTTTTAAAAGGAATCTCAAGTGCTTCTTTACAACTCTAAGACAAAAACAAAAGAGGAGTTCAAACCTCTTTATCAAAACCAAGTTAAGATATATGTTTGTGGACCAACCGTATATGATGAAGCTCATCTAGGTCATGGGCGAAGTTCTATCGTATTTGATCTACTACGAAGAGTGTTAAAGGCTCTAAAATACCAAGTTACATTTGCAAAAAACTTTACTGATATAGATGATAAGATAGTAAAAAAACTAGAAACTACTGGACAAAGTTTAGAAGAGCTAACCAAGTTTTATATAAAACGATATAAAGATGATATGAGTGAGTTAAATGTTCTTGAAGCTGATATTGAACCAAAAGCAACTGAGAGTATTGCGATTATAACTAAGTTTATAGCAAAACTATTAGAAGATGGTTATGCTTACGAGCTTGATGATGGTATCTACTTTGATACAAGCAAAGAGATAAAATACCTCTCACTCTCAAATCAAACCATAGATGAAAATGCACAAGCACGAGTAGAGTCAAATAATCAAAAAAGAGACCAAAAGGATTTTGCTCTTTGGAAGTTTTCAAAAGATGGAGAACTTTCATATAAAACTCAGTTCAAAGATGGGCGACCAGGATGGCATATTGAGTGTAGTGCTATGATAAAAGAGCATCTTGCATATGATGATAAAGAGTATCAAATAGATATACATGGTGGTGGAGCAGATCTACTTTTTCCTCATCATGAAAATGAAGCTGCACAAAGTAGATGTGAAAGTGGAGTTCCACTAGCAAAGTATTGGATGCATAATGGTTTTGTACAAATAGACAATCAAAAGATGAGCAAATCTTTAGGAAATAGTTTCTTTTTAAAAGATGCTCTTAAAAAGTATGATGGCGAAGTTCTTAGATTTTATCTACTCTCAAGCCATTATAGACAAAACTTTAACTTCAATGAGCATGATCTTCAAGCAAGTAAAAAACGACTTGATAAGATATATAGACTCAAAAAGAAGATAGCAGTTGGAAGTGGTAGTAGTGTAGACAAAGAGTTTAAAAAAGAGTTTTTGGAAGCTCTTAGTGATGATTTGAACATCTCAAAAGCACTAAGTGTTGTTGATGAGATGATAAACAGTATAAATCAATCACTTGATAATAATCCAAAAGACAACTCTTTAAAGAAAATTTGTTTTTCAAATATAGAGTTTATATATGAAGTATTAGGAGTTGGAGGAAAAAATGCTACAACTTACTTTCAAATAGGTATAAGCAACGAAGAAAAACAAAAAATACAAGAGTTAATATCAAAAAGAGCAGATGCTAAAAAAGAGAAAAATTTTGCACTAAGTGATGATATAAGAGATGAACTAAATAAGATGAGCATATCTATACAAGATACGAGTGAAGGTACACTATGGGAGAGATTAGTTGATTAGTGATGAGATAAAAATATTTGTTAAGAGGTTTTTTCCATACTTTAAAAACTACAAAGTAAAATTTACTTATGCAATTATAGGTATGATTATGGCTGCAGGTGGGACTGCTTTGACTGCATACATGATAAAGCCTGTACTTGATGAGATATTTATAAATAAAGATGAAACACTTTTATATATCGTTCCTTTTGGGCTTGTAGTAGTTTATACGATAAAAGGTTTTGGGAAGTATATACAAGTTTATTATACATCTTACATCGGTCAAGATATTATCAAAAAGATACGATATGAGATGTTAGAGAGACTTTTAGGCTTTGAAATATCATTTTTTCACTCCCAAAGAAGTGGAGAGTTGATAAGTAGAACTACAAATGATATAGAGAGAGTTAGAAATGTAGTAGCTAACATGATACCTAGTTTTATGAGAGAGGTTTTAACTATCATTATACTTTTAGGCTATATTTTATATATAAATCCTAAGATGGCGATTATCTCACTTGTTTTTTTACCCCTTACTTTTAAACCTCTCTCTATACTTGCAAAGAAGATGAAAAAAATCTCTATAGACTCACAGGAAAAACTTTCAGACCTCACTTCAAGACTAAGTGAAATATTTAATAACATAGAGATGATACAAGCCTCAAGAACTCACAAGTATGAGCTAACTAACTTTCAAAAAGACAATGAACAGATATTTAGACTAAATATAAAAGCAACAAAAACAAATGAGCTAACAACTCCTCTGATGGAAACTATTGGTGCATTAGCAGCTGCTCTTATAATATTTACTGGTGGTCAAGAGGTGATAAATGACAAGATGACTGTTGGTGCTTTTTTCTCATTTTTAACTGCTTTGTTTATGCTCTATACTCCTATTAAGTCAGTTTCTAAACTATTTAATCAGATTCAAGATGCGATAGCTGCTAGTGAACGAATTTACTCTATACTTCAAAGAGAGACCAAGATACCTTGCGGAGGTAAAAAAGTAGATTTTAAGATAACTGAACTATCTTTTAACTCCGCTTTTTTAAACTATAACGGGAAGCCATTTTTAAAAGATATAAACCTAACTGCAAAAGCTGGAGAGAAGATAGCCTTTGTTGGAAATAGTGGTGGAGGTAAGAGTTCACTTATAAATCTTATACTTAGGTTCTACGACACTGATAGAGGTAGTGTTACACTTAATGGTGTTGATATTAAAGAGTTTGATTTAGACTCACTTAGAAGTCGTATAGCTATCGTAACTCAGCGAGTATATATGTTAAATGACTCAATAGCTCAAAATGTTGCTTATGGTTTTGAAGTTGATAGAGATAAGGTAATAGAGTCTTTAAAACAAGCAAATGCTTGGGATTTTATAAAAGTGTTAGAAGATGGTATTGATACAAAACTAAATGAGTATGGTACAAACTTATCAGGAGGTCAACGACAACGAATAGTAATCGCAAGAGCAATCTATAGAGATCCAGATATATTTATATTTGATGAAGCTACAAGTGCCCTTGACAATAAGAGTGAGAAAAAAATAGTTGAAGCGATAGAGCATATCTCTAAAAATAAAATTGCATTTGTCATAGCTCACCGTCTGAGTACGATTGAGAGTGCAAATCAAATAGTTGTATTAAAAGATGGGCAGATAGTTTGTAAAGGTAACAAATCGAAACTTTTAGAGGAATGTGAAGAGTTTATTACACTAAATAACAATAAAAAGTAAAGTTTTCTTGTATAATTAAACCAATAAGTTAATTTAATTATTATGAAAGGTTTGATTATATGACTAGTAAAAGTATTTTACTTCTTGGTATTGTCTTTATATTTTTGTTAAATGTAGTTGCAGTACATAACTATATAGATAACTCATACTATAACTCTTACAAACCTACATCAAGTGTTAAAAAAATTGAAAAAGTTGAAAAAAAAGTTATTCTGCAAAAAAATAAATCTACGACAGAAGATATAAGTTTATATAAAAGTCTTCATCTTAGTAGTGCAAAAGAGGAAAACAAATATATTCAGAAGCTACTATCTAAACAACAGAAAAAAATAGAGAAAAAAGAAAAAAGAAAAGCTCCAAAGTTAGAGCAAAATATGATAATAGAGCTTGAATTAAATATCAATAACAGTTATGAACAAGATAATCCTATCATTAAAAAGATTGCAAATAAATTTAATAAAAATAGTAAAATAGTAATTAAAATTTATCATTTTAACCAAGAAATAAAAAATTTTATAAAACATATAAAAGATGATTTGGTGACAAATGAGATAGATATTGACGATATAAAAGTTATCTTTAATAAAACCGAACAAGAAAATAAAAATAAAATAAAAGTATTACTACTAAAAAAGGACTGATATGTATCAAATAATTTCTCAAATAGTTATATATATAACAATAGCTGCAATAATAGGGTTTATAATAGGCTGGTTATTTTCAAAACTTAAATCAAATGAGAGCAGCGAAGAGTTAGTAAATATAGCACATGATGAACTAGCAAAAGTCAAAGCTAAGAAAAATGAATTAGAAGAAGAACTTATAACAAAGTCTAGCCAATATTTACAAATTTCTTCTGAGATTGATAATCTAAAAAAGAGTTATCTATCCATGGAGATGGACTATGAAGAACTTCTTAAAAAGAGTAGCGATATAGACCCTTCACAAGTTAAGAGATTGGAAGAAGATAATTTCACACTAAGACAAGAAGCTCAAAAAAGTAAAACGGTTATAGATCGTCTAAATAATTCTTTGAATGATGCAACTAATAATATTCAAACATTAAAAGGAAGTCTTGAAAAAAATATATTCTTACAAAGCAGTATAAAACAACTTGAAGAAGATAAATATAAACTTTTAAATAATATTGATAACCTTCAAAGTGAAAATAGATTTTTAATACAAAAACTTCAAACTTCAGAGCAGGATAAAATTAAATTAAAAGAGAATATTCAAAGTAGTGAAAAATCATTTTTAATAAAATTTGATAATCTTCAAAGAGATAATAAAATTTTAAAACAAGAGCTAAATATAGCAAAAAATGCTTCACAAAATACTCAAGAGAGTAAGAAACTAGAAGAAAAAATAATAAATATGGAAAAAGTTAATTTAAAACTTTTAGACACAATCAATAAAGTTAAAGAGGAGAAATCAAAGCTTAGTATAAATATTGATAGTATTAAAGAGAAGATAACTCAAAAGAAACTAAAAGAATATAGTGATATGAAAACTTTAATTGAAGATATAAGAGAAAAAAACAATACTTTAGTTATGAAACTTGCTTCATTTCAAGAGGAGAATATGGATCTAAAATCTACTATAAAGAAGTTAAAAAACAAAGCTCAAGTAGAAGAAAAATCTAAAGATGATTCTATTGTTACAAATCTTATGAGTGAACTTAATTTATTAAAATTAGAGTTAAAAAAGATGGATACTCTTAAAAAGTCTAATAATTCTCTTCTTTTGAAACTTGCTTCTACAGAAGCTGAGAAAGATGAGCTTCAAAAGAGTATTAAAAATTTAAAACAGAAGATTAAAAGTGATTTTATTATTAATAATTTTTCTTCAGAGTTAAATTCTCTAAAAAATGAATTAAAATATCTTCATAATTTAAAAGAAGAGAAAAAATTATATCTAAAAAATAATCCAAACACAGAAGTAGATAGACAAATACATATTTTAGATAAAGATAAAATATTGAACTTTAAAATGGACAATGGTTATATATCTCAAATATTTAAAGATTAAAAATGCAAAAGACAATTTTTATAAGCATCGTATCTCATAAAAATGAAGATTTAATTATTGAGAACTTTATACATTTTCCTAAAAAAATTAAAGAGTTTAGAGTTGTCATAACTATTTTAGATAACTCAAATTCTAAAGAATTAAAATCATCTTGTCTTAAAAATAATATAGGTTATATTTTAAATGAGAGACAAAGAGGTTTTGGTGCAAATCATAATAGACTTTTTAAAAAAGTAAATCCTAGAAGTGAAGATATTTATATCATATGTAATCCAGATATTTCAATAAAACCTCAAGAACTTTATGGTTTAGTAAAAAACTTTTCTTCAGATATTGGTTCAGCTAGGTCATACCTTAACAAAAATAAAAATCTATTAGATTTTCCTGATCGATATTTCCCATACTTCATAAATTTTATTATATCTATCATACTAAGAAAGAGATTGCACTATGGTTCAAACTTAAATCAACAATCACCAGAGTGGATTTCTGGTTCATTTATGATTTTTAAACCTGATGTATTTAGAGCTTTAAATGGATTTGATGAAGGGTATTTTATGTATTGTGAAGATATAGATATATGTTTAAGAGCAAAGAAAAAGAACTTTGATATAAAGCTAAATCATGCTTATTATATTGAACATAATGCAAAGATGGCTAGTCGAAAACTATTTTCAAAACATATTATATGGCATATAAAATCAGCATTTAGATTTTCAATAAAGCATGATAAAATTTTTGGTTTAACGATGGCGAATAAGAAAAATCCTATCCAAATATAATCTTTCTACAATTTTATTATCTGGAGGAGCTAACCAGATATTAAAATTCTTTTTACCATCGATTTTAACTTGACCTATTTTAACCGTTTTATACTCTTCATCTTTCATCTGAGCTACAAATCTTGTACCTTTATGTAGTGTATTTTCAATACCAAAGAAAAATGCAGGTGCAGCATAATCAATCAAAGAAGCTCTATTAAGTGTTACTCTAACATTTGCATATATATCCCATTTTCCAAAGGGAAGTGAGTCGTTAAGAGATAGTTGTAGTCCCCAATCACTTCTATCGCCTCGCATGGTAGCACTTACACCATCACTAGCTTTTTTATCAGTTTTAACTTTTGTACAACAAAGTTTTAAACTATACTCTTGAAAATCAAACCAATCAACACCCTTTATCAATCCTTCTGCTTTTTTTGGAGTTGAGGGATTTTTTCTATTTAAAGAGATAAAATCTTTCAAATCTTCAATCTTGCCACCTTCATAATAGTTTTCTATACTCTTATGTCTTTTAATAAACTCTAAAACTCTTCGTTTTGAATCACTCTTGCCATTTATAGCTCTTACATAATCAACACTAAATAAGACTTCTTTTACATGATCTTTATAGATCTTTTTATCAGCCAACTTAAGTGCATCTAAAAGAAGTTTTTCATAATAATCCAAATACTTATCATCTATATATCTACTATTTAATGTAGTTTTAACTAGAAGTTTATCTCCAAATTTCTGATTTATTTCTCTTAAAGATGTTATATATTTTACTATATATTTATAACTATTTTCACCATAATAGGCTTTACAAAACTCTTCTATCAACATATCACTATCTTGATTTGGATTCCACAAAAGATGGGAAAACAACCATATTTTTAGATTTGAAAATTCACTATAACTTGTATCATATGCACCTTGTAAAAATAGACCTTTTATATTTTTAATTGTACTAAAAAGTTTAATATTTTTAGCAGTTGAATCAAGCAGAGGAAATGGTTGAAAATAACCTCCAAAGTTTGATATATAGTGCCAAATATAGATATTACTATCTTTTTTTGTCCAGTTTTGTAAATTTTTAAAATACTCTTTATTGGTTCCTTTATTTAACGGCTTTGAAAAATCACTCTCTATAGTAGAAAAAAAGATATGTAGATTTGGAACTAGTGGTGCTAAATCAATAGGTACAACAGAACTCCACTGATAAGCTTCAACATAAAAATTATTTTTTTTAAAACTTTTAGCAATAAAATTTGCATAATCAAAAAAAGCCTTTGGACTCTCACTTTGACAAAAACTATTTACATCTTGATGTTGAAGATAGAGTCTATCATGTGAAGATATATTGTTAGATTTGATTATATCTTCAACACTCTCTCTTGCCAATTTTTGTACATCTTTATTTGAAAACTTTAACTGTCCACCACACTTATATTTATCCTCTTTTACTAAAGAGTATGGCTCAAAAATATTATATATATTTTTAAACCTCTTATCATTTTGATTTGCTTTATGACCTAACCTACCATTTAAAAATCTTTTTAAACTAAAGTCTGTATTGTCACTCTCATGCAAAAAAACTTCTCTATATTCAAATCTAGGAGATTGAATATCTATACCCTTTTTTAAAGTGATATTTTTTTGTTTTGGGATATATTCAAAATAAGATGATAAAAACTTACAACCTAAATAATTTTCTAAGAGATAGTATGTAGCATATATTAAAGAGGTAGAGTTTGTCCCTATGATAAATAGTTTATTATCTCTTATGTCTATGATAAAACTATCATCTTTTAAGTTTTGAAGTTTTTTTAAATATGGTAGTTTTTTAACTAATTTAGACTCTTTTGTAATAATAATAATTTTTGAGTTTTTAACTGTTTTTTTGGTTATTTTTTCCAAAGAGACACCACTTATCATGTGAATATATTTTTTTAACTCTAAAAAAGAATTTTTTGCATCTTTTGCATCTTTTTGAATATAGACTCTTGTACTACCATCGATATTAAAAGCAGTAGCAAAAATAGCAAAAATAAGTATAAAAAAGGCTATTTTCATAGTAAAAACCCAACTATAAGAGCCACAATCCAAACAAGACTAATCCCTATCATATAGCCAAAGATATTAAGTAATTCATTGTTATTTAGATATAAAAATCCAACAACTAAACTAACATAAGAGAATACTCTTAAAAGAGAAAGATTTGCAAAGATAGTCTTTTTAAGATTTACAAAAGCATTTTTAAAACCTTTTTGCTTTAGTTTCTCTTCTGCAATAACTTGTGCAAAATCTACCTCTTTAATCTCTTCATCTTCACTATACAAGTCATGCAAATCATCTATCATGTCAAGTTCATCTCTAGCTTCTTTGGGTAGATCACCTACTTCTATTCTTCTTTGTATCAAACTTTTATAGCTAAAGTATGAACTAAGAGTTACAAATAAAGATGATATAAACCCAACTTCAAAACTAATAAACCACTCAAATCCTTGTAAATAGATGATAGAACCAACTATCATGTTGATACTCAAAAAAAGCTGTAAGTATAATCTGAGAGTTCTACTCACTATCATCGTATTTTAAATCTTGATACTTTGGATCTTTTTTAAGCTCTTCAAACTCTTTCATCTGTTTGTCATAAGCTTTTTTAAGATTAAGTCCAGCTCCTGCAACACCCCAGAAAACTCCTAACCATAAAAGCCAATTTTGTTCAAACCAACTCTGCATCAAAAGTCCAATACCAACACCAAGTAAAATAGCAACTACAATAGAGACTCCCAAAGAGAGATGCTCAGCTCCCTCTATAAACTTTCTGTATTTAGGTTGTTCATTCACGAAAGTTCCTTAAAAACTTTTTTAGCTTTTTTGATAACACTATCAATAAGTTTATCACTCATAGTTGTACAGATAAAACCTGTCTCATACAAACTACAAGCAAAGTATACACCTTCATTCAGCATACCTTGATGAAAAGAGGCAAAAAGTTTAGCATCACTTTTTTTTGCATCATCAAAGTTTGTTACAGGAGTTTGGCTAAAAAAGAAACCAAACATACTACCTCGAACATCTATTTGCATAGGTATATCATATAAAGATGCGGCTTCTTTCATGCCACGAGTTAGCCTTAAAGCTTTTTTCTCTAACTTTTCATATAGCTTATCATCTTCTAACAACATATCTAATGATTTCAATCCTGCATTCATAGCTATAGGATTTCCACTTAGAGTTCCTGCTTGATATATATCTCCCTCAGGGCTAAGTCTATTCATAATCTCATCTCTTGCACCAAATGCACCAACAGGCATACCAGCACCTATAACCTTACCAAAAGTTAAAATGTCTGGACTAACTCCAACAATACCAGTAGCCCCTTTTAAACTAGCTCTAAACCCACTCATCACTTCATCAAATATAAGTAGAGCATTATTTTCATCGCATATAGTTCTTAATTCTTTTAAAAATTCAACTTTAGCTGGTACTAAGCCCATATTTCCAGCTATTGGCTCGATAATGATACAAGCGATATTATCAGAATCTTCAAAACATTTTTTAACACTTTCTATGTCATTGTACTTAGCAAGTAGTGTATGCTTTGTCAAATCAGCAGGAACTCCAGGAGAGCTTGGAGTTCCAAAAGTTACAGCACCACTTCCAGCTTCAACTAAAAGTGAATCACTATGTCCATGATAACATCCCTCAAACTTAACTATATCATCACGATTTGTAAATCCACGAGCAACTCTTATCGCACTCATAACAGCTTCAGTTCCACTACTAACAAATCTAACTTGGTCAAGTTCATCAAAAAGATTTACAATTTTTTTAGCAAGTTTAGTTTCAACTATTGTTGGTGCTCCAAAACTTAGACCTTTTTTTATAGCTTTATTTACTTTTTTCTCTATCTTTTTATTTGCATGACCGTGGATTAGTGGACCCCAGCTTTGTACAAAATCTATATATTTATTACCATCTATGTCATAAAGATGAGATGCTTTACCCTTTTTTATAAAGATTGGAGTTCCACCAACACTACTAAATGCTCTAACAGGAGAGTCAACTCCACCAGGTATTACCTCTTTTGCATCACTAAATGCTTTTAAACTTTTTTCTATATTCATTATTTATCTTCCTTTTTTTGTTTTATTAGATAAAAATAGATATATGCTAACTCACTATCACTTAGGTAATAAGTGGGCATATATTTCTGTTTTTTTAAAAATGCTTTTTTAAATTTTTGCATCGTAAGAGAGTTTATGGGTGGAGCTACTATTGGTTTTAACAAGACACTCTTATCTTTTTTAACTATTTTGTTTGTTGCTATTATACCACCCTCGCCTCGCCAACCATGACATTTATTGCACCCAATACCGCGAGGATCTTGATATAGCATCTTTGCATACTCATCATTTGATAGGAAACTATCATCACTATTGAGATAGAAAATCATAATAAAAAATAGCAATAAAATCTTCATTTTAATCCTTAAAGTAATGATAGTATAATATCTAAAAAAATTTAAGGTTTTAGATGCAAATTTTAGACGGTAAAGAGCTATCAACCTCCATTAAAGATGAGTTAAAAAATAAAGTTATAAAACTAAAAGCAGAATCAATCACACCAGGACTTGCAGTTATTATTGTTGGTGATGATGTGGCTAGTCATACTTATGTCAAGATGAAAGAGAGTGCTTGTGAAAAGATAGGTATTTATTCAATAGTTCATAAAATGCCATCAGATATATCGCAAGAGAAGATAATGGAGACTATACAGATGATGAATACAAATCCAAATATAGATGGAATATTAGTTCAGCTACCTCTTCCAAAGCATATTGATACAGATAAAATCCTACAAACAGTATCACCAGATAAAGATGTAGATGGTTTTCACCCGCTAAATAGTGGAAAGTTATCTTTAGGACTTGATACTTTTGTTCCTTGTACTCCACTTGGTGTTATGAAAATACTTCAAACATATGAGATAGATCCAAAGGGTTTAGATGTATGTATAGTTGGAGCTAGTAACATCGTTGGAAAGCCTATGATGAACCTACTTTTAAATGAGTTTGCAACAGTAGATATATGTCATATACATACTAAGGATTTAAAAGTGCATGTTAAAAGAGCTGATATGGTTATAGTTGGTGTTGGTAAGCCTAATCTTATCACAGTTGATATGGTAAAAGAAGGTGCAATAGTTATAGATATAGGAATCAATCGCCTTGAGAGTGGAAAACTTGTTGGCGATGTGGATTTTGAAAAAGTTAGCCAAATATGCTCATATATCACACCAGTTCCAGGTGGAGTTGGACCTATGACGATAGCTATGCTTTTAGAAAATACAATAAAATCAGCAACACAAAGGTTAGAAAATGCTTAAAAAACTTTATAATTTTTCAAACTCATGGACAGGTACAGTTGTAATAGTTTTGCTAATCATATTTTTTATAGCACAAGCTTTTGTAATACCTAGTGGAAGTATGAAACGAACTCTTTTGATAGGAGATCATCTATTTGTAAAAAAGTTTGCTTATGGTATCCCTACTCCTACAATTCCATGGTTAAATATTCAAGTAGTACCTGATTTTAACAACAATGGACATTTGATTGAGGGGGAGCGACCAAAAAGAGGAGATATAGTTGTGTTTTTATATCCTGGCGACAATAAAACTCACTTTGTAAAAAGATGTGTAGGGGTTGGTGGAGATACTATCATGTTAAAAGACAAAATTCTGTACATACTTCCTCATGAAGGGGAAAAGTATGTAAAAGATAACTTTCCAACTTCACAACAAGTAGAGATAGATGGTAAATTATGGGTAAAAAATATCTATAGAGCAAAATACCCAGGAGTTCAAAATAATCCTAAAGTGGTAAATGATGGCAGACACCCTATGCCACTTTTTAATATACCACCAACTCTTATCAAAAAAGATCACTTCTTTATGATGGGTGACAATCGTGACCACTCAAATGATAGTAGATTTTGGGGTCAAGTACCATACAGAAATATCATAGGAAAACCATGGTTTATCTACTTTAGTTGGGATAAAAACTATGAGATTAGATGGAATAGAATGGGAGCTTTTGTTGAAGAGTTGGAGCTTGAGAAAGATTATATAGATACAAATGTGAGTCTTGGTAGTGGACGTAGTTAGCATAATAAATATAGTAGCAGTTATTTTAGCTCTTTTAGTTGCTATTATTGGTCATGAGATTATGCATGGACGAATGGCTCATTATTATGGAGATACAACAGCTAAAGAGCAAAATAGATTTAGCATAAATCCCATCACGCATATAGACCCTATTGGGACTATACTAGTTCCCGCAATGCTTTATATCGCAGATGCTGGATTTATGTTTGGTTGGGCTAAACCAGTACCAGTAAATATGAGCAAAGTTTTCCAAAATGGTGGGCATTTAGGAGGCATTAATGTAGCCTTAGCAGGTATTTACTATAACTTTTTTATCGCTATTTTAGCTCTTATAGCCCTAAAAACTATACCTCTTGATCAATCCACACTAATAGGTCTATTTACGGTAAAAACACTCTTTTATCTACTAATATACAATGTAATTTTAGGAACTTTTAACCTCTTTCCTCTGCCTCCACTAGATGGTTCAAAAGCTTTGATGTTTATCCTCTCTCGTCTTAACTTTCATACTCTAGCAAATTGGATAAATAAGTCTGAAAGATATGGCATGATAATACTTTTACTGATAATCGCAACACCACTTTCACAATATATTTTTGCACCAATTCAAGCTATGGTAGAGCTCTTTTTATCACTTTAAGTAACAAATATTTTTTCTTTAACTCTTTTAGAGAGAAAATATTTACTTTTTTTTAACCTTTTTATATACTAACATATATCAAAAGGAGTTATTATGAACTATCAACTACTAGAAAATTTTATAAAAAACAGAGTAAGAAGAGGTGATATTTATGTACCTGCGACTATTGTGATGATGCTTAAAAATGGGGGGAGTGCTACTGTAGAAGAAGTTGCAAGATTATTATATATATTTGAATATAAGCGAAGTGTAAAAGAGTATGAAACTATTGTAAAAAGCTTTTCTTTTGTACTTTTAGATGAGTATGGACTTGTAACTAAAGATGAAAATAATTATAGTTTAAAACAGTGGCCACTCAAAGAGGGTGAAGCTGACAAACTTGTATCAATATGCTATGAAGTAACAGATGGGTTTTTTAAAAATCTTGATGAGGGAAAAGCAGCTTAAATAAAGAGATAGTTTTTTTATTTTACTCCCATATCTTTGAGAAATCAAACTTCAAACTATCTTTGCACTCTTGAAGTTCAATACTACTTGCTCATCATGTGCATCACATACT
>DQSO01000051.1 GCA_015663225.1 Campylobacterales bacterium | reverse complement strand
TTTTTTTATATTTTTTATATTTTTAGCATGATAGGCCTCATTATCATGGAGTTTCATATATACTCCCTCGATTTCATAACCTTTTTGCTGCAGAAGATATGCTACAACAGTAGAGTCAACTCCACCACTCATAGCTACTAAAATTTTATCGTATTTTTGCAAGTCTCTCTTCTTTGGTCCCAATATCAACTATCTGAACACCAAAGTTGCCATCTACAATAACAACTTCACCTTGCGCAATTATTTTATCTCCAACAAGTATATCAAGTGGTCTATTTGCTAACTGGTCAAGCTCTACTACTGAACCTATATCCATCTTTAGTATATCTTTTAAAAGTATCGTTTTAGTTCCTATTCTAACACGAACTGGAAGTTGAACATCCATAATAAGAGAGATATTTTTCATCTCAGCAATACTTAGTAGCCCTGTACTATCTATTACTTCCTCATCACTGTCTGAGTCATCATCATCCAATTTAAAATTATTTAAAAAATCTTTATCACAAAAAAGAAGAACCTTTCCCTCAGCTTCCTCAATAATAAACTTAAATCTATAACCAACTAAAAAACTATCTAACTCTTCTTCATCTGTGCACTCACCTATATCCACCACTTCAAAAGATAGTGAAGGCATATCTTCTTGAGCTGATAAAGTAGTTGTTAAAGATCCAAATATATTTGATACAATCTCTTTAGTTGCATCTATATCATCTTCATCTAAAGACTCTTTCTCTTCACCAGTCCCCCCAAGCATCAAATCACCAAGAGCTGTTGCGATACCAGTTCCCATAAAAAAACTAATATTTCCACTCTCGCATGATAAGTCTACTCGTGCAGAATTTTGAAGAGTTTTTAAATCAGATTCTAATGTTTCATCTAGGGTAAACTCTGAACTATACCCAGTAAGACCCTCTACAATTGCTTTTACTTCACCAGTTAAAATATCTAAAAACCTAGTCATTTATAGCCTCTTTCTTTAGAGCTTTCAATCTATGCTTTCTTTCAAGTTCATATTTTTTAAGCACTTCTTGGATCTCTGATTTATCATCTTTTATTATATTTGTAATTTCTAAAACTTTCTTGTACTTATCTATTCCCATTCTTACTTCAAATATATCTTTTTTATCAACTGAGAGTTTTACAATATCACTTTTTTCATTATCAAGTCTTATAACTGAACCAAAAGAGAGATCTAAAATCTCTTTAAGTGATAGTGTTGTATCTCCAAGTATCGCTTCTACTTCAATATCAGCTCTTTTAATCAACTCTTTAAACTCTCTATTTTTACTTTTTTTAGCATTTGCATCACTTATAATAATATCTTTATTAGACATTTTTGAAAGTATTGATTCTAAAAATATTACTGGATATGCTATATTTATCATACCACTTTGCTCACCTATAGTTATCTCTAAAACAACAATAATAACAATCTCATTTTGAGCAACAATCTGTACAACATTTGGACTAGTCTCTTTAGCTTCAACAGATGGATAAAACTCCATTACATTCATCCAAGACTCTTTTAATTTTTGTAAAATAATTCTTAAAATAGAGTCAATAAGATTTAGTTCAATATCAGTTAACTCTCTGTCAACTTCATATCCCATACCATCCCCACCCAAAAGACGATCGATTATAGGAAATATAATATCAGGATTTAACTCCAAAACTGCTTCACCATCAAGTGGCTTTAATGAAAATATATTAAAACTTGTAGGAGAAGGTATACTCATCAGAAATTCACCATAAGTCATCTGGTCAACTGATTGAAGATTGACTTCAATAATAGATCTTAATACCGTAGATATATGAGATGCAAGATTTCTTGCTAGTTTATCATGTATACTTTTTATAGTTCTTAGTTGCTCTTTTGATACTCTATTTGGTCTTTTAAAATCATAAAGCATGATACTTCGTTCTAAATCAGATGAGTCCTTAGTCCTATTAATAGCATCTGTATCATCTTCAACAACTTCAAGTAGTGCATCAATCTCATCTTGACTTAGAATATCTGCCATTTTTTCCTATTCCACCAATCTTTCTCGCAGTTGTCTTACTAACTTTTTATGAATTTGCGAAATCCTAGACTCGCTGATTTCAAGAAGTGCACTTATCTCTTTTAGATTTAACTCATCATAATAATATAGAGTTATAATCATCTGTTCTCTCTCACTTAGTGTACTCAAAATCTCCTTTATAGATTCAATCATTTGATCTTTTTCAACAACTTTTTCAATATTTTCATCTTGATAACCCATGATGTGTTCATTAAGTGGAACATTTGTATTTATGAGTGAAGCCATCTTTGCATCTCTTATCTTATCTATAGGTTCATTAAGTTTTTTAGCTAAATACTCATCACTTGGCTCTAGCTCATCCGCAATAGCAAACTTACTAATTTCAACATCTATTGCCTTGATTAGACGACGGTTACTTCTACTAACGACATCTAAACTTCTTAGATAATCCAGCATTGAACCATAGACTCTTTTCTTAGCATAACCCCAAAAAGAGTCATTTTGATCATTATCATATCTTCGAGATAATTTAATCATCTCTTCCATACCTATTGATATAAGATCATTTACATCGATTGAAGTTGGAAGTCTCTCTTTTAGTCTGAAACTCATAGCTCTAACTGCTGGCATATACTGCACAACTATCTTATTTGTTTGGGTATGAACTTTTGGCTCATTTTTGACTTCTGTTTTCAAACTCTCTCCTCTTTAGTCTACTTTAGATTTTTTATATTGATTATTAACTCTTGCATACGATGCTCTTTAACCTTTAACTGATCAATCTGTATATTGATTTGATTTTCATAATCTTGCCTGTTTGTAATATCACCATCAATTGATTTAACAGCAAAAAATGATATTAGTAAAATATGAATAAACAGATAAAAAAATAGTGTTATAGAGATAGTGTAAACAGTAAAGTCAAGTATAGTTTGTGTTTTTAATAAAGAGAATATGAGACCAACAAAAAAACCACTAATAGTAAAAAATGCTACATAGTTTTCACTCTTCAAAATCTCTCCTCTTAAAATTTATCCATTAACCGCCTTACTAAAACTGTAAAACTCTTTCTCTTAGTAGGAGTTAGCAATTTGTGTTCCAATTTAGCAATTATATTTCTACATATTTCATTTAATTGGAAAAAAGATAAGCTATTTGGATATTCATCAACGAATAAAGCCCGTTTTTGCGAACATGTAGAGATAACACTATCTCTGACTAAACTTCCAAAGTAACTCAACTCTAAACCATTTATATTACTATCGGCAACTTTTAAAATTTTTTTATAGATAAGTTCACCTTCTCGTTCATTTTTTGTCATATTGAGTAATAAATTCACACTTTTTGTAAATTTTGAGCTAACTTTGATAGTAGCATAAGCATCAGTTATAGCAGATGGATCGGGAATAGTTACAACTATCACTTCATCAGATTCACTTAAAAATGCTTGCATAGTTTTACTTATACCAGCACCAGTATCAATAAGTAGATAATCTAAAACATCCAAATACTCAGCTTCCTCTAAAAACTTACTTATCAATTTTGAGTTAGAATACTCTAATATCTCATCACCACTAGCACCAGGTATTAGTATAAGATTTTTATTTATCTTGATAATAACTTCACTTAATAGTGCTTCACCTCTTAGTAGATCTAAAATAGTCTTTTTAGCTCGTACATTAAATATAATATCAAGATTTGCAAGTCCTATATCACCATCAAAGATTCCTACTTTATAACCCATTTGTGAAAGCATAAGAGCTAGGTTTGCAGTTATTGTACTCTTGCCCACCCCACCCTTTCCACTTGTAATAGTAATTATCTTTGTGCTATGATTGTCATCTTTTGTATTTAAAATCTCTTTTAGTTTATCTGCTTGTGTTTGACTCATTTTTTAAATCCTTCTAATAGACAATTTACTAAAAACTCACCATTTGCTAATCTTATATCATCAGGCACTTCTTGTCCATCTAAAA
>DQSO01000128.1 GCA_015663225.1 Campylobacterales bacterium | reverse complement strand
CATATTTTCTAAATATACTGTAGTTTTTATTACATTTTGTATTCTACTACCTGCCTCATTTAATACATAAGCTAAGTTTGTTAATACTTGTCTTGCTTGTTTTCCAACATCACCATCAACCAGTGTTCCGTCAGCTTTCAATGGTATCTGCCCAGAAGTATATACAATATCATGATGAATTACTGCCTGTGAATATGGTCCAATTGCTGCTGGTGCTTCAGTTGTAGAAACTATCTTTTTCATAAAATTCTCCAAAATTAAATTTATTTTAATAAATATTATTATATCATGTAAGTATTAAATATTATTGGAGTTAGTTGTGTATAAAAAAGGCTTGTTAACACTGTTTACTATTGTTACACTCTCTTTCTCACTTAGTGCTGGTGAAGTTATCGATTATGTAGATATTGGTATAGCTTCACAAAAAATTGATAATAATAACTTTGATAAAGGCAGCTCCCTCATAATAAATGCAGGTAAAGAAAATCTAATCAACGATATTGGTCTAGAGATAGAGGGTACATTTCCTATAAATAAACCTCAAGCTACAATTACTGGTGTAACATCAAGCCTAAAATTTTGGTCTATGGGTATGTATGGTACATATCTTTGGAAAGTTGATAAAATCACTATTAAACCTCGTCTTGGTATAGTATATGAAAATATAAAGTCAGCTTTTAACACTTCAAGTACAAATCCCACAAAAGCTACGGATATTAGTAAAATAGCCATTAGTGGTGGTATTGGATTAAGTTATAAGTTAACTAAAAAATATAAGATATATACAAACTACACAAAGTTTGAAGATGATATAGATCATCTAACTTTTGGAGCAGAATTTAAATTTTAATCTCTGAATTTCTTTTTTAAAATTATCTTACCACTTTCGACTCCTGGTTGATTATAAGCATCTATATCTAAAGCTAGTGCCGTCAATGAGGTTAAAAGTTCATAGTAAAATATTAAGAAACCAACACTTTTTTCACTAAAATCATCAACTTCTATCAAATCAACACTGATTCCACTTTTTATAACACTTTGCATCGTTGCATCGCACTGTGCATTTATCAAGTGATTAAATGAGTATCCATTCACATAATCGCAATCTTCTAAAAACTCAATAGATTGTTCTGGTATTTTAATATCATTTTGAAAATCATTTACTTTTATAAAGGTAACACTCTTATCATGTGGACCTTGTGTTAAAAGTTGTAAAAAGGAGTGTTGATCAATAGAACCAACAAGTCCAATAGGGGTTAGTCCTACTCTTTTATTGTCAATATCTATTTTACCAAGTGATTCACCCCAAAGCTGAACATACCACTCATTAAAATTTTTAAAACTGCTCGAATATGAAAAAAGTACATTTATGGGATTATTTTTAGAATTTTCTGAAATATATAGTGCTTTTTTAATAAGATTATCATATCCAAAAGAGAAAAACCTATCCCTTAAAAGTTTTGCACCATTTAGTAACTCCTTAATATCATAACCTAAAATAGCAAGCGGTAGTAATCCAACAGAGCTTAAAACAGAAAATCTTCCACCAACGTTTTTTGGAATATAAAAAGTTTTTAACTCTCGACTCTTAGCAAACTTATCAAGTTTAGAATCTTTATCAGTTATAAAAACAAAATGTTTATTAAATTTTAATTTACTAAAATCAACATTAAATTTTTCAAGGACATACTTAAAATTTGAAATAGTTTCTATCGTACTACCAGATTTTGAAATTATTAGAAATATTGTCTCATCAAAATCGATACCAGTTAAAACTTGTTTGATAGCATTTGGACCAACACTTTCTAAAAATCTTATGCTTTTATTAGAAATATTTGAACTATATAAAAGTTCATGTATAGCTTTAGTCCCAAGTGATGAACCACCAATACCCATAACTACTATTGTTCTTACCCACTTTGCTTGAGGTAAATATGAGTTAATCTCTGCAACACTTATATCTGAATCTAAAAGATGATAATAACCTACTTTTTCACTCTCATACTCAGATTTTATTTTTTTAAAAAGAGCATTAACTTCACCCTCTTCATAATCTAAATCATAAAAAAAATTCATTTTTTATCACACTAAAACCTCTCTATCAAATTTTTAAATACACTTTGAAGATTCTCAACCTCAGCTATAGTTGTTCTCTCATTTATAGAGTGTATCGTGTCATTTATAACCCCAAACTCAACAGTATCTACTCCAAACTCACCAAAAAATCTTGCATCACTTGTACCACCAGCTGTTGAGAGTTTAGCTTTTACACCTACTACATCTTTTATGGCATTTTGAAGTTCTACTACTACATGAGAGTTTTTATTTGTTACAAATGGTCTTGCTGATTGAGTTAAAATTAGGAAGTAGTCCATCTCTTTAAAATATCTATCTATAAACTCTTTTACATCACATTGTTCTGTTTTTGTTGAATTTCTTATATTAAACATTAATTTTAAGCTCGCTGGAGTTACATTTGTAACTTCCATACCTGCCCTTATATCCGTTATTACTAATTTACTTGGAGCAAAATACTCATCACCCTCATCAAGATTTGCTCCAGCAATATATGGTAAAACTGTCGCAACTTTATGAATAGGAT
>DQSO01000126.1 GCA_015663225.1 Campylobacterales bacterium | reverse complement strand
CTCCAAAGTTCTTTAACTCCTAGTGAATAAATCTGCTCATTTTTACCTTGATCTAGATTTTTCTCTTTTATAAGAGTTTTAGTAAGACTCCCTCTAGTTCCCTCTGCTAAAATAGTAATCCCAGCTTCTATAGAAGTTCCCTCTTGATAGTTTAATAACTTCTTACCGTGATGATCAAGTCCAGTATCTTTTGTCTTAGCACCACTTAGTTTTCCATCTTCATCATAAAGTAGCTCATCAACTGAAAAACCTGTATATATCTCAACACCTTTTTTTTCAGCAATAGTTGCTAAATACTTACAAACTTTAGCTAAAGAAGCTATTTTATTTCCCATATTATTCATATATGGTGGGTGAAATGGTAGATCATAAGAGTCATCACTTGTTAAAAAAACTGTACTATCTTTTGTTACAGTTGAATCAAATGGTATATCCTCTACACCAACATAAGGAAGTAAATCTTTAAAAACCTCTGGTTTTATAACAGCTCCAGAAAGTATATGACTTCCTATAGACTCTCCCTTCTCAACTAATAAAATCCTTTTATCCAAGCCTTTTTCATTTAGTATATTTGCTAGATGAATTGCTGTTGATAAACCTGATGGTCCACCACCGACTATTAATACATCGGTTGAAATAGTATCACTCATTGCTACCTCACTTTCATTATATAATTTTCCCGTCCAAACGATATTTTATTATAATTATAATGAAAGCTTATTGATTAACATAAAATTAATGAGATTTAATAGAATTAATGTGTAAGATTAAGATAAATGAAAGATAAGTTTTTATGAATAACGACAATCTCATAAGAAAAATTGTCGTTTTCAAAATGTCTCCGTCGTTTGGTTCACAAGTGAACACTTCACTTTGGTGCGAAAGCTAAAAACGACAAGAAATTGTCGTTTTTTTAACGCTTTCTTACATCATACCTGGCATTCCGCCCATTCCGCCCATGTCTGGCATAGCTGGAGCTGCTGGTTTTTCTTCTTTTATATCTACTACTGTAGCTTCAGTAGTAAGAAGTAGACTTGAAACACTTATAGCATTTTGCAAAGCTACTCTCTCAACTTTAACTGGATCAATTATCCCAGCTTCAAACATATCTACATACTCACCAGTTGCAGCATTGAAACCAAAGTTTTCATTTTTTTGTTTTGAAACTTCATTTGCTACAACACCTGCATCAAATCCAGCATTTTCACTTATCTGTTTGATTGGAGCTTGGATAGCTCTTTTTACTATATCAAAACCGATAGCTTCATCACCTGTAAGTTCTAAAGTAACTTTTGCACCAGCTCTTACAAGTGCTGAACCACCACCTATTACAACACCCTCTTCTACTGCTGCTTTTGTTGCTGAAAGTGCATCATCAACTCTATCTTTTTTCTCTTTCATCTCAGTCTCAGTTGCAGCTCCAACTTTTATAAGTGCAACTCCACCACTAAGTTTTGCCAATCTCTCTTGTAGTTTCTCTTTATCATAATCACTACTTGTATCTTCTATCTGTTTCTTGATTTGAGCTACTCTTGCATCGATTAACTCTTTACTTCCAACACCATTTACGATAGTAGTGTTATCTTTATCTATAACAACACTACCAGCTACACCTAGAGAATCAAGTGTAGTAGTATCTAATGATTTTCCTAACTCATCAGTTATAACTTCACCACCAGTTAATACTGCAATATCTTCAAGCATAGCTTTTCTTCTATCTCCAAAACCTGGAGCTTTAACTGCAGAGATATTTAAAATACCTCTAAGTTTATTTAGAACTAAAGTAGTAAGTGCTTCACCATCAATATCTTCAGCGATTACAAGAAGTGGTCTTCCACTTTTTTGTACCTCTTCAAGTATTGGAAGAAGATCTTTTAGTGTTGAGATTTTTTTATCCGTTAAAAGGATATATGGATTCTCTAACTCAACTTGCATTTTCTCAGTATTTGTTACAAAATAAGGACTTATATATCCTCTATCAAACTGCATACCTTCAACAACTTCAAGTTCGTCGTTTATACCTTTTGCCTCTTCAACTGTGATAACACCATCTTTACCAACTTTATCCATTGCTTCAGCGATGATAGCACCAATACTTGCATCTGAATTTGCAGAGATACTTGCAACTTGCTCAATCTCTTTTTTATCATTTACTTCTCTTGATGCTTTTTTAAGCTCATCAATAATCGCAGCTGCAGCTTTATCCATACCTCTTTTAACTTCGATAGGATTTGCACCAGCAGTTATATTTCTTAGACCCTCTTTAAAGATTGCATGAGCTAAAACAGTAGCCGTAGTTGTGCCATCGCCTGCTTCATCAGCAGTTTGACTTGCAACTTCTTTAACTAAACTTGCACCCATATCTTCGATAGGATCAGATAACTCAATCTCTCTTGCTACACTAACACCATCTTTAGTGATACTTGGAGCTCCAAAACTCTTTTGTATAAGTACATTTCGCCCTCTTGGACCCATTGTAACTTTTACTGCATCATTTAACTTTTTAATTCCCTGATATAACTTATTTCTTGCATCGTCTGAAAAATGTATCTCTTTTGCCATTGTTTCTCCTTACTTTATTATTCCAAAAATATCTGCACTATTTAACACTAAAAACTCTTCTCCATCTAGTGTAAGCTCACTTCCACCAAACTTACCAAATACAACTGTATCATCAACACTTATATTTTTAACTTTTTCACTTACTGCAATAACTTTTGCTTGAAGTGGCTTCTCTTTTGCGCTATCTGGTATGATTATTCCTGAAGCTGTTTTTGCCTCTTCTTCTATTCTTCTAACAAGTACTCTCTTGCCTAATGGTTGAAAATTCATAAATCTCTCCTTTAATTTTTATTTATAAT
>DQSO01000007.1 GCA_015663225.1 Campylobacterales bacterium | reverse complement strand
TTATTTGCTTGCTCTCTTTTGGAGTCTGTTTTATAACTTGGTTTATTAAAACAGATTTTCCTTGTCCAGGTGCACCCATAATACATAATGCAGTAGCAAGTGAAATTCTAGCTATCTTTAAATCTTCTATTTTCTCATGATATTGTGAGTCTTCCTTGTCAAGATGCATCATAGGAATTCTAAAAGTCTCTTTGCATTTTATATCTTTGCTTAAAAGATACTCATCATTCATATACTTATCTATGTTTTTGTTGAAGCCCTCCAAAGTACAAAATTTTGAACCTTTTTGATAAACATCAGCTGTTAACTCTTTTTCCTCCTTGTCTAGGGCTCCCTTTATTATAGGTTTTACATACAACACTGTTAAAAAACTAAAAGCAACTCCACCAGCAAGAACGACAATAAATGATGAATCAAGAAAATCAAAACTCTCTCCGTATGGTAAATTCATCTCATTTATGAGCCCATAGATAAACCAACCCATAACAGCAATTATTAAAGGTGAATAATATAATGAGTTTTCAATAGCCCATGATTTCATCTCCATTTCTATTTCATGGCTTTTTTTCTCAACTGCCTTATATCTTTTTTTTGCCTAATTCCCTCTGCAAAATTTTCATATTTCTTATTCATCATTTCCTCCAGAACTATTTTTAAAGTTTTTATTACTCAAACTTTCAATTTGTTTCTTATTTTCTAAACTCAACCTGCTACCACTTTTTAAATTTTTAGCAATCTTTTTTAACTCTTTAATTAATATTGACTCTTCATATAGCATATTTATGAAAATCCATTGACCGCTAAAAGCTCTCTCTTCAATATCAAAGTCTAACTCTTTAAACTCATCTAATAAAAGTTTAAAACCCAGTTTCATAGAGTTTTTTTTGTTAATAGATTGTATGACTTCTAGCATTTCATCATCAGCTATATTTTTTAAAAATATAGCTTCTAGTTTTGATTTAAACAGACTTTTTTCAACATAAACTCTACTCTCACCTTTATTGTAAAAAATAGAATAAAAACTATCATTTACAACTAGTAAATGCTTTAAAAAATTCTCACTGTTTTTTACAAGTTCTTCTATGTTTTGAGCAGTAAAGTTAGTTAACTTCTTAACATCATTTTGCTGCTCAATTACCATCTTTTGTTCTTTTTTCTCAGCTTTTAGAAGTTTCATTTTTTGATGTATAGTTTTTTCAAACCGTTCATCTTTTTGTTTTTGAATAGCAAACTCTTTTTTGTTGAGATTTTTAGGTTTCTTTTTTATTTGCCAAGGGAAACGGGAAACGCTATCTATCTCCCTTGTTCCTTTCCCTCGCTCTTTCCTCTTTGTAGTGCTTTTGTTTGTTCTTGTTTTTGTGGCTCTTTCTTGACTTCTTGCTTCTGCTTGATTTTTTCTTTTTTCTTTTCTACTTTTTGAGTATCTTTTTTAATAGACTCTTTAGTTTTTTTTGATGCTTCTCTTTTATCTTTACTTAACTCAGATATTTTTGAGTTTTTATCAAAAACTAAATTATCTTTATGTTGTTCAACTCTATTTAAAACTCCAGCATTAAGCCCTTTGGATTCTGCTCGTGATAATTTTGTTTTTTTTGCAAAAGCATTTACATCTTTTTTCATAGATTTCAAATCCAACTTTCCATTTTTGAGATTATTTTTGATGAAGTAATCACCAGCTAAATTATTTAGCTCTTTTTTTGCATTTTGTGTTGGGATTTTAAGTTGATACATTTGTGATAAATTATCTTTAATATCTCTATTTTCCATCATCTTGTTTCTAGAATCTTTTACGAAACCCTTAAATTTACTTTCTCTTTGTTTTGTAGTTGTATCAACTTTATCTAACTCTTTTGATTTTGTATCCGATTTTTCATGATATGAATTATGAGTTTTTTTAATAGCTTCAACTGATTTTTTTAAACCATAATTTAATGCTTTAAAGCCAATTTTAGCTGCTACTTTTCCTGCTTTTGCTAAATATGGTCCTGATTTATACAGTGCAACTCCACCAAGTGCACCACCACCAACTGCCATTGCTATACCTACAATAGGTGCTGATGCTGCTCCCATTCCTATACTAGTAAGTCCTAAAGCTTTTCCTACTCCAGCAACTCCATAAAGTTGTGCAGCAAGTGCACCTCCAGCTGCTCCACTAATAGTAGCAACATCTCTTTCTTTGCTGGAATCATTATGTCTAGTATATGAGTTAGCCATGCCAAAATTACTGTTTTTATGATTATTTGCTATACTTGAAAAATCAAGCATTCCAGCACCACTAAAACCCCCACTGTTTCTATAACTATTTGCAACATCTATAGCAGCTGCACTATAGGAACCACCAGCATTTTTATAATTTTTATCTAAGTCAATCATTCTTTTATTCCTCCAAGCTCATAAGCTTTTAAGTCACTTTCATCTTTTAAAAAATTAAATCCATTTATTTCAATATTTCTCTTGTAATATTGTAAAGACTCTAGTAGTGATAAACTCTTTAGAAACTCCATTTCTCTAGTATCTTCTTCAGTAAAAGTTGGAAGTACATTGTTTTTATGGTGCCATTCCAAGCTATATGTAAAGCCATAACACATTAGAATTGCTAGAAAAAACATAATGATTTTTTCATCAAGAGGCATTTTTTCTCTTTGCTTATTCATCTTGTGCATCCTCAAAAACTACTGAGTAACCTATATCATTTGCTTCTTTTGCAATAGCTTCAGCTCTCTCTGGACCATCACTTATATCTGCATGTAGATTTAAAATTTGATGTCTAGTTGCAAAGCTATTCATTTCTAGTTTCATCATGCGAGGTAAAATCTCCCTAGTTAATAACTCTTCAACTTTTGCCATTTGCAAAACTGCCAAACCATTGTCAAAACTATAATGAAGTAGTCCATTTACAAACTCTTCCGTACTCATATTATTGTCTTCTGCTGCTTTAATTACTGCCTCTGCTACTACTTCATTTAACTCTACTCTCATTTTATTTTCCTTCATTTTAAATTTTAGGAACCCTTTTGACTTCCCTTTGTATATATTCAGAAATTTCTACTTTCCCCAATTATCCCACTCTTTGTTGAACTCTTTTTGAGACTTTTCCCACTCTTGATCAAAAGAATCTTTAAACTCAACTTCTTTAGATTGATTTGTTGTTTGTTTTAAACCAAACTCTCTAGCTGTTATCTCTCTTGCCATTTTGTTATTCTGAATAGCCATGTAAGAAAAAACTAT
>DQSO01000166.1 GCA_015663225.1 Campylobacterales bacterium | reverse complement strand
TTTAACAAACAAAAGTTTGCAAAGTTCTCTGATGAACAAAAAAATCTTATAGAACTTTGTTCAAACGAGATGCACTCTCACATGACAACTAAGTTCCAATACGAAAATGCAAAAGCACTCTCCATAGTTGAAAGCTCAGGAGTAACTATAAGAGAGTTTCCAAAAGAGATCATGCAAGAAGCACAAAAAGCTATGCTTGAAGTTGTAAAAGAAAAATCAACAAAAAGTGAAGACTTTAAAAAAGTTTGGAAAGATGCAAAAGAGTTTTTAGACCAAACTAGAAAATGGACTAAAATCGGTATCAAACCATATCTTGATACAAGAGATTCATAATGTATCTCATAAATTCAAAAGAGAAAATAGGCAAGTTAGAGTTTGCAGGACTTGCAGTAAAACCTAATGCACCACACTTAGATATTCATTGCCAGAGGGTTGAAAAAAAGCTAAACTCATTGGGGATAAAACTACTAACTCCTATGATAATGAGTGAAGATGAGATGTTTGAAAAATCAGACTTTCTTATATCCATAGGAGGCGATGGGACACTTATAGCCATAGCAAGAAGATCTTTTAAGTATCAAAAACCAATACTAGGTATCCATGCTGGAACTTTAGGATTTTTAACAGATATATTGCTTGATGAGATGGAAGATTTTATAGATAAGATTGCAGAAGACACTTATCGAATAGATAACAGAATGGTTTTAGATATAGAACTGATTTCTAAAAATAAAAATATAAAACTAGTAGCATTTAACGATCTTGTTCTTACTCGTCCATCAGTTGATAGCATCATAAACATAGATGCATTTGCAAATTCAAAATCATCTAAGATGCAAGATAAACATATCAACAGATACTATGGTGATGGACTTATAGTATCAACTCCAACAGGCTCAACAGCCTACAACCTTTCAGCTGGAGGTCCTATCATATATCCACTAACTCGTGCTATGATTTTAACCCCTATCTGCCCACACTCACTAACTCAAAAACCAATAGTCCTACCAGATGATTTTGAAGTATCCCTTACAAGTGAAGATCATGCCTACATAGTCATAGATGGTCAAGAAAAATATGATTTTAATAACTTTACATCTGTTAAAATAAAAATAGCAAAAGACCCAATACGATTGATACATAGAAATGAAAGAAGTTATTTTGATGTGATAAAACAAAAACTTAACTGGGGAAGTAACAGATAATTGCAAGGTAACTTATACCTTGCAATCAACTATCTTAGCTATTAACCTTTATAACACTAACTATTGTCATGAGGAGTTCCTTGGTTAAAGATTTTATATTTTAGTAAAAAATTATAAACAGATTGTAACAATTTGCATAAAACTAGTATGGTTGGGTAGTTTTTATAGATGCCCTTAATTTATTACTTAACTTTATTGTATATCTCTAAGATTCTTGTGGTTAAACTATATAAAAACAAATGTGGAGCAACGATTGATAAATAGATTGACAATAAAAGAAAATATACTTTTTAAAAATCTCACTTTAGAGTTTGATGAAAAACTAGTTGTTTTTACTGGTTCAAGTGGTAGTGGTAAATCAGTTTTGATGGAAAACATACTTACACTTTTTGGATATAAAGATTCACAATCACAAAGCATTGAAGCCTCCCTTACAACTCCACTAGAACTTGAAGAGTTTGGTTTAGAAAATGAAGATGAAAATATCTTTAAACTATCTCGTCAAAAAAATAATCGTTATTTTTTAAATGGCTCTCAAATGAGTAAAAAAAATATACTCTCAATCAGTAAACAATGTATAAACTACTTAAATCTAAGAGAGTTTAGTGAGTTTGAAAGCAGTAACCTTCTAAATCTGCTTGACTCAATTATACTAAAAACCAATCCAAAATACAAAACAACACTTGAAGATTTTAAAACTATTTATAAAGAGTTTATAAAAGCACAACAAGAGCTAAAAGAGATAGAAGAATCTCAAAAGAAAATTGAAGATTTAAAAGAGTTTGCAAAGTTTGAGATAGAAAAAATCGAATCTATAAACCCAAAAGTAGATGAGTATGATACTCTTATAAAACAAAAAAAAGAACTCTCTCGCAAAGAGAAGATAGAAGAATCCCTAGAAAATGCAAATATAATATTTGATATTGAGTCAAAAGTAACAACTGCTCTATCTCAACTAGAAGTTGAAAGTGATTTTTTTACTGAGAGTATTAACTCTCTTAATATAATATTTGAAGAAGCCAAAGAGAGACTAAGTGACCTTGAAGATTTAGATATAGAATCACTCTTAAACAGGTTAGAAGATCTTTCTAGTTTAAAAAATAGATTTGGCTCTATTGAAGAGTCACTCATCTACCTTCAAACTAAAAAAGATGAACTTTTAAAATATGAAAATATCTCTCATGAAAAACAAGAGCTACAAAACAAGATTAAAGAGCTTGAACTTAGTATCACAAAACTATCAAATACTTTCACAAAACATAGAAAAATCGCACTCGATACTCTAAACAAAGATATAAATCACTATACAACAATACTTTTTTTAGATAAGATTTTATTTAAACTTAGTGATACTACTTTGCATTCACAAGGAAGTGATGAGATCACTCTTACACTTGGCAGTACAACTCTTTTAAAAGTAAGCTCAGGAGAGCTAAATAGAATAAGACTATCTTTTATAGCAACAGCAAGTAGATACATACAAAAAAGTGGAGTTTTAATACTTGATGAGATAGATGCAAACCTTAGCGGAAAAGAGTCCATGAGTGTAGCAAAGGTTTTACAAGAACTCTCTAAAAATTATCAAATCTTTGCTATAAGCCACCAACCACAACTATCTTCTTTTGCCGATGAACACTTTTTGGTATACAAACAAGACAATCAAGCCTATGTTAAAAAGCTTTCATATGATGAGAGAGTAACAGAACTTTCTCGCATGATAAGTGGTGAAAAGATAACCGATGAAGCAAGAAACTTTGCAAAAAAGATGCTAGAAGAAAACCGTTAATTAAATATGATATACTAAATAAAAAATAAAAGGGTAAAAAATGGTAAAAGTTATAGAGGTAATGGCTCAATCAAAAAAAAGTTGGGAGCATGCTGCTCAAAAAGCAGTAACAAAGGTTTCTAAATCTGTAAGAAATATCAAATCAATCTATATCCAAGATAAAAGTGCAAAAATACAAAACAATAAAATTGTAAAGTACAGAATAACAGCCAAAATAACTTTTGTAGTCGACTAATCTAAAACTATATGAAAATACTTTTTCTGTGTACTTGCTTTGACTCTACTCTTAAAAAAAGAGTTAAGGCTCTACAAGATGACAATAATATTATTGATGTTCTAGATATTTTAGAGTATAAAATGGTATTTGATACAGGTAAAACTATATCAATAAGACCAAAATCTAAATATAAAATTTTTGAATACCTATTTGTACTTGATGAGATAAATGAGTATGTAAGAAGAAGAGAGATATTTGATTATCTTGATAACTATGACTTGGTTGAGATTTATAAATGCAGTCAGTATGCGGTGCATCTTAGGGATAAGATAAAAAACATATCTTTGAAATATGTTATTACTCCAAATGAGATACTACCCAAAAATAGTGGAGATATTATAAACTTATATAATGATTCAAAACTCTTTTTCTTTCAAGAAGATCTTAAAAAAAGAAAATTTCAACTCTCTTTTGGATATAAAAACAATATATTATTATATGACCCCGTAAAGTTTTTTGAAGAATTTGACAAAATTAAAACTAATATTTTAGATGAATTTATTAACTACCTAAATATAGATACAAATAAAAAAATACTATTTACTCAGATGAATGGTCCACTTTCAAAACAAAAATCACTCCTAAAGTCAATAGCTAATCTTCCAAAAAGTATTAAAACAGAAGTTACATTTATACTATATTTTGAAAATGGGACAGATGATATGCACCAAGAGTTAGAGATGATTTTAGAAAATATCTCACTAGATTATCTTATTGTAAATAAAACTGCTTCAAATGAACAACTAGCAATGCTTCTAAAACTAGCCTCAACATCTATTTTTATAAATCCAAATATTCACAATGAACTACTATTGACATCACTATATGCTAAAAATCATCTATTTTTATTTGAACCTAAAAATATTGATCCAATATTTCATGATAATCAAATATTTATAGATAATTTTATTCATATTAAAAATATATTTGAGGATGATGAGATAAATAGAGAAATATTCAGAGAAATTTTTAATAGAAATAAAACAATAGTAGAAAGCCTATTTCATCCAAAAAAATTTACTCAAAGATATTTAGAAGAA
>DQSO01000004.1 GCA_015663225.1 Campylobacterales bacterium | reverse complement strand
TTTTTAAATAGATGTTTTGAGGGTGTATCATGAATATATACTGCATTATTGTTTGGAAACATAAACTTTACAACACCAAGTGGATTACCTTTTCCTGATTTTCTTACAAATGCAAATGGAACTTTGCTATTTTTGTTATACTGATGCCAATCTATGCTATACGGATCAAGAGCTGTTCTATCTTTACCCCAACTGTTAAATATATCAAACTCAGCAGGGTTTAAGTATCCTGGATCTTCTTTTAGTTTTGGAAGCATCTCGTTAACTACGATAGAGTTTGGTACTGTCCAAGTTGGATTTAGTACAACATAACTCATAGAAGAGCTAAAGATAGGTGTAGGATTTTTCTTTTTCCCGACTATAACTCTACTTGTTAAAACTGCAGCATCTCCATCAAAAAATCTTAACATAAAATCAGGAATATTTACAAATATAAATTGTCCATTCATGCTAGCACTCTCCCATCTACTTTTATTAAGGTTAAGTTTTATAAGCATAAGTTTTGCACGAGCAGAGATATTCAGAGATTTTCTTGTTTTTGGTGTTAGCCTTCCTGAGGTCCAAAGACCCATTCTTTTTTGATAACTAATAAGTGCGGTTTTAAGAGTTTTATTAAACTTTGTATATGGAGGGTTATAATTAGCCAAATCACCACTAAGTGATAATCTTTTTGCTAACATATCAACTCTTTTACCTTTTGAGCCATATCTTATAACTTTACCTCTAGGTATTTTACCCCATCCGCCATTTGCTACTATATCTTTATATTTATGATATGCATCCTTAAGCCTATTGTAGACCATACTATGGTTTACAAGTTGATATAGTCCAGCTTCTATATTTTGACTAGAATGAAGAGTAATTAGTAGGTTATTATAGTCTTTTTGATCTTTTTTCATAGACCATTTATAATTTATACCTGTATTTGCTGATCTTATTTTTAGCTTTTGCTGAAGTTTTGTATAGTTAAGAGTTCCACTATATAAATCATTTGCTAGTGTTAAAAATGCATCAGTTAGCAGTATATCAAAATTTGCAAATAGTAGTTTTTTGTCACTATTCTCATAGGAATCATCATCTATTTGTGTTAGAAAAATATCTATTTCATTTTTGTGGTATCTTTTCAAGTCATCTAGTGCTTCATCTGGGGCTCTTTCTATAGCTGAGATTAAACTTTTGATTTGAGAAGTTATTTTAAACCCATTTTTAAACCAAAAATAGGTATTACCTCTATTTTGATAAAATCGTTTTACATTTTTCTTTTTATATAGTTTTTCTATTGTGTATGCACCATAACTGTTGCCCGCTATAAGACCTTTAAAGTTACTTGAAGAGATATGTTGTACTGTTTCGTCTGATGTAAGATTAGTTGTCCATCCATCTTCTTTCGTTTGCAAGTTAGATTCTGTAGTCAAGTCTGCTTCTGTTGAAGGTTCTGGTACAACATCACTTATTGTCAGATCTGATAAGTTGTCATGTGTCCACTGTGCATATATGTTTGTAAAAGTTAGTGTTAATATCACCAACGAAGATAAGATTTTTTTCATATTATTAAGCCTAATTATTACTTTTTATTTACTTTAATTGACTATGAATTCTATAGTATAAAACTAAATTAAAACTTAAAAAAATAGAGAGTTTTGATAGTTAAATTTTTTATAACATTTGTGATATAATTTATTAAAAATATAAGAGGAAATTAGATGTTATTAGGTGTAAATGTAGATCATGTAGCAGTTTTAAGAGAGGCAAGACAGATAAGTAGTCCAGATCCTTTGGAGGCAGTTTATGCTGCTATAAGAGCAGGGGCAGATCAGATAACTATACATCTTAGGGAAGATAGACGACACATAAATGATTATGATGCTAAAAGAATTGTTGAAAACTCAGCTATTCCTGTAAATATAGAGTGTTCTGTAAATCCTGATATAGTTGAGATAGTGGCAAAGTTGAAACCAAGTAGAGTGACAATAGTACCAGAAAACAGAGAAGAGGTTACAACTGAGGGGGGATTGGATTTGGAAAAAATGTATGCTGATTTAGATGCAACTGTGCATTATTTTAAGGCTAGAGAGATTGAAGTATCTTTGTTTATTGACCCAACTATTGAAGCTGTTAGAGGGGCTAAAGGGCTTGGTGTTGAGTGGGTGGAACTTCATACTGGAGAGTATGCAAATATATATGCTATGTTAAATTCAAATCTATCTTTGACTCCTCACTCTATAAAGGAGCTTGAAATAAGTCGTAAAAGTCTTAAAATCAAGCTTGCAAACTCTCTTAAAAAGCTCAAAGAGGCAACTGATGAAGCAGATGATTTTGGTCTCAGAGTAGCTGCAGGACATGGTCTAAACTATCAAAATGTAGGACAAGTTGCAAAAATTGATGGAATAATAGAGTTAAATATTGGACAGAGTATAGTTGCTAGTAGTATTTTTTGTGGATTTGAAAAAGCTGTAGAGGATATGAAAAAACTTCTATGAAAAAAGTTGCTATTAGTGTAGGAGATATAAATGGGATTGGGCTTGAAATCTTATTTTTTTCACATGATATAGTTAAAAAGATCTGTAGTCCTTACTATATAATAAACAAAAAACTACTTAATAGAGCTTCTAAGCTTTTAAATATTAAAATACCAAATGGTTTTGAGATAGTAGAAGTTGGAGATGATTTTGAGATAAACCCTGGGATTGTTTCAAAAGATAGTGGAAAGTTCTCACATGATAGTTTTTTAAAAGCGATAGAGTTAGCCCAAATAAAAGAAGTTGATGCGATATGTACAATGCCAATAAATAAAGAGGCTTGGAGTAGGGCAGGGATAAAAGAAGCAGGGCATACAGCTATCCTTTCAAAACTTTTTAACCAAGAAGCTATCATGATGATAGGTTGTGATAAACTTTTTACCTCCTTTTTTACTCATCATATTCCTTTAAAAGATGTAGCATCAAGTATTGATGAAGATAGGTTAGTAGAGTTTTTAATAACTTTTCAAAAGAGTGTACAACAAGATAAAATCGGAGTTTTAGGATTAAATCCTCATGCGGGAGATGGTGGAGTTATTGGAGATGAAGAGAAGATTATATGTAGTTCAATAGACAAAGCTAATGAGTTTTTATCCAAGAAAATATTTTACGGACCATTGGTACCAGATACTGCATTTACTAGTGCAATGAGAGAGCAGTTTAGTTACTATGTTTGTATGTATCACGATCAGGGACTTATAGCTGTAAAGAGTTTGTTTTTTGATGAGAGCATCAATGTAAGCCTAAATCTACCAATAGTTAGAACTTCAGTAGATCATGGAACAGCTTATGATAAAGCATATAAAGGTAAAAACCCTTCAAATTTAAGTTATATAAATGCAATTAAAGAGGCAATAAAGGATAAGTAAATGAGTTTAGAAAAAAGAGCAGATAACAAGTGTGAACTTTGTCAAAGCCAAGAGAGTCTTAGTAGATATGAGTTAGTTGAAAATGCAACCGATGAGAAATCTGTTTTAGTTTGTAAAGTGTGTAAAGAGCAAATAGAAGATTCATCAACTATGGATGAAAATCACTTTAGATGTTTAAATGATTCTATGTGGAGTGAACATCCAGCTGTTGTTGTTATGAGTTATAGAGTTCTTAAAAGATTGGGACGGCAAGATTTGCTAGATATGATATATATGGAAGATGATGTTAAAGAGTGGGCAGATGAAGCAGAAGCTAAAGAGGAGACTAGAGATAGCAATGGAACAGTTTTAAGTGCAGGTGATACCGTAACAATAATAAAAGATTTAGAAGTTAAAGGTGCAGGATTTACCGCAAAAAGAGGAACTGCAGTACGAAATATAGCTCTTACAAATAATCCAGATCAGATAGAAGGGCGAGTAAATGGCACTAGGATAGTGCTTCTTAGTAAGTTTTTGAAAAAATCCTAAATCTTTTTTTTATAAAGCCGATTTACTAGATAAGAAAAATATCTGGAGACTGGTAATGGTTAAAATAGAAGGAGATGGTTTTATAAAGAGTAAGTTCTTAAAAATGTTAGCTGTTATGGTCATAGGCTTTGTAGTAGTAGTTTCAACTATGTCTTATAATGGCTCTAAGCATGAGCTGGAACAATCTGCTGAGAATAATTTAAAAGTTCTTAGTGAATCAATTTATCAGTCAATGACAAATAGTATGCTTTCAGGGGATTCCCAATATGTAATAGATGCTAAAAAGAGTGCTGAAGAGTTAGAAGGTGTAGATTTTCTTAGTATTAGTAAATCAAAAAAAGTGATTAGTGATTTTGGTTTAAAAGATAATTATACAAGTGATTCTGAAATCTTAGGTGTTTTTAAAAGTAAGAAACCAACTATTAGTGAATTATCAGGTGACTCTCATCAGATGAAGATATTAAAACCATTTATCGCAAAAGAGAAGTGTTTAGGTTGTCATGTGAGTGCAAAAACTGGAGATGTATTAGGAGTTTTAGATCTACGAGTTTCACTTGATGAGAGTGATGAAAACATAGCTTTTTTTACTACGATGATAACACTATCAAATATATTTATGGCTCTTATTTTAGTTGCAACTGTATTGGTTCTTTTAGATAAACTTATTTCAAAACCACTAGATAATATGATAGAAGTTATAAAAGATCTTTCATCTGGACATGGAGATTTAACAAAAAGATTACCAGTTACTTCAAATGATGAGTTAGGTGTTATTGCTAAGGATTTTAACACATATTTAGAATCTATAGAAGATACTAAGAAAAAAGAGAGAGTATTTATCTCAGAAGCTCAAAAAAGTATAAATAGAGCAAAACATGGTTGGTATGAGGAGACAATCTCTGCTAAAATTGAGAGTGAGAGTTTGACAAGATTTAAAAATGATGTAAATGAGATGATAATATCTACTAAAGTAAACTTTGAAAATTTAAATAGTGTTTTAAGTCAATATACAAACCATAACTATACTGCTAAATTAGAGTTAAATAACATAGAAAAAGGTGGTGCTTTTGAACAGTTAGTAAATCATATCAATGAGTTAAAGTCAGTTATTACAAAGATGCTAGTTGAAAATAAAAGAAATGGTCTAGCACTTGATGCAAGTAGTGATCTGCTTTTGGAAAATGTTCGACTAATAAATGAAACTTCTATCAAAACAGAAGAGTCACTAGAAAATGCAAATGATGCACTAAAAATTATAACTGATAATATAACTTCAAGTAGTCAGAAGATTGAAAAGATGTCAAGTCTTTCATCCAATGTAACAAGTAGTTCTAAAAAAGGTGAAGAACTAGCAGCGAAGACTGCAGCATCAATGGATGATATAAATACTCAAGTTTTAGAGATTAATAAATCAATCTCTTTGATTGATCAGATTGCTTTTCAGACAAATATTCTTTCTTTAAATGCTGCTGTTGAAGCTGCTACTGCTGGAGAGGCAGGAAAAGGTTTTGCAGTAGTTGCATCAGAGGTAAGAAATCTTGCAAATAAGAGTGCTGAAGCTGCAAATCATATAAAAGAGTTGGTTGAAAATGCAAGTAAAAAGACAAGCGAAGGTAAAGAGATAGCTTATCAGATGATAGAGGGATATAGTGGACTTAGTAGCAATATCTCAAATACTATAGAGTATATCGATGAGATTGAGGTAGCATCTGGTAAACAGTTAAAAGAAATTGATAAGATAAATAGTATTATCTCTAAAGTTACACATCAAATTCAACAAAACACAGATATAACAAAAACAACTCATGAAGTTGCTCTTGAGACTGATAAGTTAGCAAAATATGTAGTTGCTAAAGTTGATGAAAAAGAGTTTATAGGTCGTGATGAGGTCTCTATCTAAAACAGATCACTACTTAGATACCTTTCTCCAGTATCAGGGAGAATGGTAACTATCATGTGAGGTTTGTATTTTTTAGCTATTTGGATGGAAGCATAAACATTTGCTCCAGCACTTATACCAACTAGTAAACCCTCTTCTTTTGCTAATCTTCTAGTTGTTTTGTAAGCATCTTCATCGCTTACTTTTACAATCTCATCTATCAAAGTTGTATCTACTATTTTTGGGATAAATCCAGCACCAATGCCTTGGATCTTATGAGGTGATGGATTTTCCCCTCCTAAAACTGCTGAGTTTTTTGGCTCTACTGCTATAGTTTTGATACGGGGGTTAGCCTCTTTTAATATTTTTGAAACACCACTAAAAGTTCCTCCTGTACCAATAGATGCAACAAAATAATCAAGTGTTTTGTCTGTATCATGTAAGATCTCTTTTGCTGTTGTATTTTCATGAGCTTTTGGATTTGCTGGATTTTCAAACTGTTGTAGGATGATAGAGTTTGAAATAGTCTGTTGTAGCTCTTTGGCTTTTTCTATCGAACCATTCATACCTTTTTCTTTTGGTGTTAGTTCAAGTTTTGCTCCAAATGCTGATAGGATTTTTCGTCGCTCTAAGCTCATGGATTCAGGCATAGTAAGTATAAGTTTTATATCCATCATAGCACATAGAGCTGCAAGGGCAATTCCAGTATTTCCACTTGTTGGTTCAATGATAGTTGTATCTTTATTTAACTTCCCACTTTTTTTTGCATCTTCTATCATGCTAAGTGCTGCTCTATCTTTTACTGAGCTTGTTGGATTTAGAAATTCACATTTTGCGACTATTTCAACTCTTAATAAATCTGATATTTTATTTAATCTTATCAGTGGAGTATTACCTATAAGTTTAGTTATATTGCTTTTAATATTCATAATAAACCTTTTATTTTTATTGTATCTAAAGTTTTTTCACAAATTACCGATTTAGTGTAAAGAATTTAATTTAGGTTGTAGTAATGAAGAGAGTAGTATTTAGTTTTTTATTTGCATTGAGTCTGTATGCAAATAATAATGTTGGATATGATTTAGTATTTTTGACAAACTATGCTGAGGAAAACCCTGATAATATAAGAGCTAGAGAGCTTCTTTTAACTCACTATATTAAGACTAAAGATAGAAAAAATATTTTAAAATATTCACAGCAGTTACATAAGATAGACCCTAAAAATAGAGTTTTAGTAAAGTTAGTGAAAGCTTTTACTTATAAACAAAAGATAGCTAAACTTACAAAAGAAGATGCTACAAAAGTGCTGAAAGATTTTTTTAAAAAAGAGGATTATATAAGATATATAAATCTCTACCAAGCACTAGTAGATTCCAATAAAAATATCTCTAAAGATAGTCATGTTGATGCTTTATATAGTGCAGTTATGCTAAATAAATATAAACTGGCAAAAAATATTTTAAAACGAGATGATTTGCCTATGAGTCCACATCTAAGCTCTATTATGAGAATGCTTGATAAAAAGTTAGCTAGTAGTCAAAATCTATAATATTTAGATACTATATTCTCTTTTAGGGAGAATTTATATGAGCTATACAAAACAAGAGTTAAGCGAGATGTTAAAAGTAAAAGAGATCTCATCAGATGCATTGATTTTAAAGCTATAATGGACAAGAGTTTTCAAGTTCTATTATAAATTTATTATTTCCATCTTCATGTTCATAGTGAAAACCAAACTCATGAATATTTAGTATACTTTTTACAATATATAGCCCAAGTCCAAAGCCACTTTGTCGTTTTTCCTCTTGGGTAAATGGCTCTATATAGTCTTTTAGTGGTTTATTTAGTTTTTTGCCTTTTGAAATAACTGTTATGTTTAGAGAAGTTGCTTTTATGGTTACTTTTTGATTTTGGCTAAACTTTATGCCATTGTCTATGAGGTTTTTTAAAACTATTGTAAATAGATTTTCATCTACATCAATTGTTATATCTTTATATTGTTCTTCTATTAGAAGGTCATCTTTTGTATATAGTAGGATATTTTTACTATTTTGTATGATGGATGAAAGTTTGATAGGGTTTTTTTCTATCTTTTGAGTTAGCAGTGTTATTTTTTCTATTTGGGCTAGGTTTGAGATGATGTCATTCATCCTTTCAAATGCCCTAACTAGTATTGCTTTATCATCTTTATCTTCTACACTTTCAGCTATGATTCTTCCTTTTGTGATAGGAGTTTTAAGCTCATGCATCATATTTCGCATAAATAGATTTTTTGAAGCAATTAAATCATTTATATACTTGATAGATTTTCTAAAACTATTTGCGATTTTACCTATCTCGTCTTCTGCATAGTCGTCTATCTTTACTTTTAGATTACCGTTTGCAAACTCCTCTATTTGTCCATTTAGTCTACTTAGTGGGATCAGTTTTCTTGTTAGATTTACATATAAGATTATAAGTATGATATTTATAAGTGCAAATAGTATGAGTGCGAGTTTAGAGTAATAATCTTTTGAAGAAATATCTTTAAGCATGAGATTATAGCCATAGTTTTGAATATATAGGTAGTGACTATTTTTATGAAAAAATATTCTAGTTCTACCAAAATAGGACTCTTGAACAAATATTAGTTTAGCATTTTTTAGTATATCTACTTTTTGTGTTCGACTTTTTACTGGTTTTATCTCAAATGATGATAGGAGCTGTTCTATATGCTTTTTAGTTGGTTGTCGTTGCAATTCAGAGATAAAAGTATTAGCGATGATAGTATATCTTTGTTTATGATACTGGTCATATCTCTCTTTATCCCACTCAACAAAAAAGACAAAACCTGCTGTTACAGATATAAATGTAAATACAAACAGCAGGTTGATAAATGTGGTTATAGAGATATTTTTCATTATGGCATAAGTAGTTGATATCCTATCCCTCTTGCTGGTTTGATATATGTGAACTTAGGGTCTATTTTTGAAAGTTTTGTTCGTATACGAGATACCATAACATCTATGTTTTTAAAACTACTATCATCATCTATATTTTCACTCTCATACAAAAGTCGCTCTCTTGATATAACAGCACCTTTATTTTTTATAAGTATTGTAAGTATATCGTACTCTGCTGGAGTTAGAGTTAAAAGTGAGTCTTTAAACTTTATCTGCATAGCACTTTCATTTAGAGAAAAAAGCTCCTCTTTTTTAACTTCTTGTGTAGTTGTATTTCCATCAGTTTTTCTTCTTAAAATAGTTTTTATTCTAGCCTCAAGCTCTCTTGGATTGTAAGGTTTTGGTAGGTAGTCATCAGCACCTCTCTCTAAACCCATAACCTTATCGAGTATATCATCACGAGCTGATGATATTATGATAGGTATATTTGAAAATTTTCTAATCTTAGGGATAAGTTCAAGTCCGTCAAGTTGTGGTAGTGTTAGATCAAGGATTAAAAGTTCATAGCTATTTACTTCAAGCATACTAAGACCTATAAAAGGCTCTTCGGCTACTTCTACCTCTATATCAAACTTTAATAGATATTTTACAGGTATCTCTGCTAACTCTAAATCATCTTCTATCATTAAAACTTTTATCATTTTATCCCTACTTTGTTACAAACATCAAGATAGTACCATATCGATTGATATAGACTCTTTTTGTTTTGTTATAATACTTTCTAAATACTTTATATACATCTTTAATATTTTTAATATTTTTATCTTCGATTTGGATTATAACATCTCCTGCTTGAAGACCCACTTTTTCAGCTTCTGAGTTTGGTTTTATATCTTTTATCAAAGCACCTTTTACATCTCTTGGGATTCTATATGTATATCTTATCTCATTTGTTAGATTTGATATGCTTAATCCTGCGAGTGAGTCTATACCCTCTCCTAAAGTTAGTTTACTATCTCTTGAACTTAGTGTTGCAGTTATGGTTATCTCTTTTTTATTTCTCTCTAGTTTCATAGTTATCTTTTGATCTGGTTGGTATGAACCTATGATTTGTTTTAGAGTATTTGCATCATTTATCTCTTTTGTATCGATGCCATATATTAAATCTCCTCGTTTTAAACCGTAGTTTGCAGCTGGAGAGTTTGGTTCTATATCAAGTATAACAGCACCTTTTTTATGGTTGTAAATAGAGTGTAGATTTTTTGTTACATCTCCTATAGTTACACCGATATAACCTCTACTAACTTTACCATCTTTGATAAGTTTTTTAGTTATATCTTTTACCATATCGATTGGGATTGCAAGTCCTATACCGTCATTTCCACCACTTTTTGAGATGATGGCACTATTTATTCCTATGAGAGCACCTCTACTATCAACTAAAGCACCACCTGAGTTTCCAGGGTTTATAGAAGCATCGGTTTGTATAAAATTTTCATATTGGTTTAGACCAACTTTGTTTTTATTTAGTGCTGAGATGATACCACTAGTGACACTCTCACCAACTCCAAAAGGATTTCCTATCGCAAATACAACATCTCCTACCAAAAGAGAAGAGGAGCTAGCTAACTCAATCGCAGGAAGTGAAGTTGCTTCTACTTTTATAACAGCAAGATCGCTATCTTCATCGATACCTACTACTTTTGCATTGAACTCTTGTTTTGTGTGGGGTAGTGTTACTTTTATCTCATCAGCACCTCTTAT
>DQSO01000032.1 GCA_015663225.1 Campylobacterales bacterium | reverse complement strand
CTGAGTTAAATCTAAAAGGTAGACATGATCCATGTATTGCGATAAGAGGAAGTATAGTTGCAGAATCTATGACAGCTTGTGTGGTTGCAGATATGTTACTTTTAAATCTTGGACGAACTATTGATGGGGTTAAAAAGGCTTATGCTAACTAAGAATATCTTCTACTCTTAGTCTTAATAAGTATTGCTCAAATCAAACTTTATATAAAAACATAATAAGTCGAAAAAAGTTTTATATAATTAGATTTAAATAAGCTAAAAAATCAGTATATTAAATTTTATAAAATAGGTACTAATATAGAGTAAATTTTTTTATACATTGGACGATATGTAGAGTATAGAGATAATAAAAGGGTAGTAAAATATGATGAAATTTATAGATAATATTTCAACAATAAGAAAAATGGCACTGTTAATGTCTTCACTTATTTTTGGATTACTGTTTTATATATCATTTTATTTTGTTAACTCTACAACTATAAAAGTTGATAGTCATCTTGAAACTATTCATCTTACTATCTCTGCTATTTTATTTACTTTTATTTTAATACTATCTTGGATAATAGTTCAAAATATAAAATCTTTAATAGAAAATCTTAATCAAGTTGTTGAAAATAAGACTAAAGAGCTTCGAGAGACCAATGCAACTTTAGAAAAACGAATTCGTATAGAAGTTGAAGAAAATAGAAAAAAAGACAAGCTTATGTATCAACATGCAAAACTAGCTACTATGGGAGAGATGATAGGAAATATTGCTCATCAATGGAGACAACCATTAAATAGTATGAGTCTTATTATTCAAAGTTTTGGTATTAAGAGTATGCAAGGACCACTTGATCAAAAATTTATTGATAAGCAAGTAGAAGATGGACTTCGAATATCTAAGGATATGTCTGAAACAATAGATGGTTTTAGAAACTTTTTTAGACCTAACAAATCAAGAGAGTATTTTAATATAGAGAACTCTTTATATACAACTATAAGTTTTTTAGAAGACAATGATATTAATATTACAATTTTATCTGAAAAAGATTTTAAAATGTTTGGTTTTGCAAATGAGTTTTCACAAATAATAATTAATATTTTAAATAATGCAATTGATAATTTTAAACAAAAAAAAATATATATTGAAAAAAATATACTTATAAAGATTGAATCATATCAAGAAAATAGTATAAAACTTATTATTACCGATAATGGTGGAGGAATACCTGAGGATTATATAGATAAGATTTTTGAGCCATACTTTACAACAAAACACAAGTCACTTGGTACGGGTATAGGACTTTATATGTCTAGGCAGATTATTGAAAAACAGATGCATGGTCATATTGAAGTTCAAAATATTACTATGAATTTTGATCATGCTAGTTATAAATGTGCACAGTTTACTATTATACTTCCACTAAAGAGTAAAACATTTCAAAACAGACTTCTTACGGCTTAAGAAAACTCCATAAAATAGTAAATAAATTCTTTTTTTATTAAAAAATATTATTAAAAATTAAAAATAATTATATTTTTAAAGGTATTAAAAAACCTATAAATAAACCATTATGTAAAATAATTTAGATAAAAATTAAAAATAATTGTATATATTGTATTTTTTTATTAAAGTTTTATTAAACTTTTGATATAGTTTCAAAATATAAAACTTTGGAGGAAAAAGTATGGATTTAGATGGACTAAAAGATTTAGAACTTTTATATGTTGAAGATGATCAAGATGTATTAACTCAAACAGAATTGATTTTAAAAGACTTTGTTAAAACTATTCATGTTGCTATGGATGGAGAAGAGGCTTTAGAGATTTTAAAAGATAAAAAGATTGATATTATAGTTGCTGATATTAACATGCCAAAGATGAATGGTATAGAGATGTTAAAAGCCGTTAAAAGTGAGTTGGATCTTAAAATACCAGCTATTATTACAACAGCTCATACTGATACAAACTTCTTATTAGATGCGATTAATCTAAAAGTTGATGGATATAATGTTAAGCCTATAAATATTAAAGATTTAATAAATACTATCTATAAAGTTATGGAGCCTATCATACAGAAAAAAGAGATGGAAGGTTGCACTCATGTTGTTGAGTCACTTTCAGCACTTGTTGGTGGGAAAAAGATTGAAATTTTACAGTTTATTATTCAAAATCTTGACGAGGAAAAGATTTTTCATGGCTCGTATCAAGACATTATGGAAGCACTAGATGTTAGCAAGCCAACAGTTGTAAATATGTTTAAACAGCTTATAAGTGCAGGTATACTGGAAAAAATTAAAAATAAAATATATAGATTTAAAAGAGTTGATTTAATATCTTAGATTGGTTATAATCAAATCAAAAAAGGTATATTATGCAAAAACTACTGCTTTTAACTATATTTGTTGCAACAATGTTTGCAGCAAATCCAACTGTTACAATCCAAACAAATAGAGGGGATATAACTTTAGAGTTATATCCTGATATTGCTCCAAAAGCTGTTAAAAACTTTACTACATTGGCTAAAAAAGGCTACTACAATGGAACTATTTTTCATAGAGTTATAAAAGATTTTATGATTCAAGGTGGAGATCCAACTGGTACTGGTCGAGGTGGGGAGTCAATATATGGAGCAACTTTTGAAGATGAGTTTAAGCCAAATGTTGTATTTGATAAACCAGGAATACTTGCTATGGCAAACCGTGGACCAAATACAAATGGAAGTCAATTTTTTATAACAATAAGACCAGTTCCACACTTAAATGGTAGTTATACTATCTTTGGAAAAGTTATAAAAGGTTTTGATATTGTTAAAAAAATAGAGGCAACCATAACAGGATTTGCTGATAAGCCTTTAAGCAAACAAGTTATAAAAGGTATAAAAGTTAAGTAGAGAGTTTTTTAACTCTCTATAAAACTATACAAAAGCTCTATCTCCTCTTTCCATATTGTGCTATCTATTGTTTCTAAAATCAATGGAATATCATCCATTCTAGGATCATTTGCTATAAACTTAAAAGCATCAATACCTATTTCACCTTTACCTAAAGAGTGATGTCTATCTTTTTTTGATTCAAATGGTGCTAGTGAGTCATTTATATGCATACCTAAAAGATACTCTGAACCTATCTTTTGGTCAAACTCAGCAAAAGTTTTATCGTAAGTTTCTCTTGTTCTTATATCATATCCCGATACGAAAAGATGGCAGGTATCTATGCAAACCCCTACTCTACTTTTATCTATCGAGTTATTTATAAGATAGGCTAAGTGTTCAAACTTATATCCAAGATTGCTTCCTTGTCCTGCTGTATTTTCTATAACTAGCTTTACATCTTTTGTAACTTCAAGAGTTTTATTCATAGACTCTACTATAAAGTTCAAACACTCCTCTTCGCTTAGTTGTTTTAGATGACTTCCTGGGTGAAAGTTTAGACGATCAAGCCCTAAAAGTTCACATCTTTGAACTTCATCTATAAAAGCATCAAGTGATTTTTCTCTTTTTTCAACTTCTGGATGTCCGAGGTTTATAAGGTAGCTATCATGTGGAAGTACATGACAAGGTTTAACTCCTGAAAGTTCAAGGTTTTGTTTGAAAAGATCTATAGTTTTTTCATCAAGTTGTTTTGCACTCCACTGTCTTTGGTTTTTTGTAAAGAGTGCAAAAGCTTTTGCATTTAACTCTTTTGCATTTATTGGGGCATTGAAAACACCACCACTTGCACTTACATGAGCTCCGAACTGTTTCACTTTATAAGCTCTCTAAACTTAATAATGATACGATTTTTTCTATCTTTAAAGTAGGTTTGTTTGCTATCAACTCTATATGTTATATCATAATCATAAGCTTTGATATTTTGAGTGAATCCACTATCAGTTATTTGTATATTTTTACTATCCATGATAGGTTTTGATTTTAGAATTTTTATGATAGTTTTTTCAGGGTAATAAAGAGATAAAAAGTTCTCATTGAACCATCTTCTTGTATTACATAGACTTTTCACACAAACTTTATCTTCATCTTTGTAAAATTTCAGACTTCCAACTATCATGCCTGATGAATAGACTTGAACTTGGATTAAATTTTCATCCTCTATAAAAAATCCAGCATCTGAAAATGCAAACTTTTTTGTTTTCATAGTTGTTTGATAACTTTTTGTTGTTTTACTCTCTATTTCCTTTGGTGTTTCAACCTCTTGGATAACTTCTTCGTTTGTTTGAATAATTTCTTTTTGATTATTTTCTTTAGTATGTTGATATTGCTTTTTAGTATAAGTATGAGTGCTACAACCTGCTAGTAAAAATAGTGATATTAGTATAAAAAATGTTACTTTCATTTGTCTTCTTTCATTAAAAATATTGTGTTTAGTATATCATCATACACTTAAAAGCAAAATTTAGATAGACTCGCGAGAATTTAATATAAATAAAGGAAATATGATGAAAATCGAAGCAATAAAAATTGATAGTGCAAATGCAGAGATAAAAGCAGTAATACCTGCTAGTTTAATAGAAGAAAATGAGACAAAGATAGCTAAACAAGCTGCAAAAACTATGGATATAGCCGGTTTTAGAAAAGGTAAAGTTCCTGTACATATTGTTAAAGCAAGATATGGTTCAAAACTAGTAGAAGATGCAAAAAATGATGCAGTTAGAAGTGTTTATGAAAGTGGTCTAAAAGATTTAAGTATTGATACTTCAACACTTATTGGTGAACCAACTGTTGAGAAGTTTGATGAAAAAGATGGTGAGATCGAATTAGTTATCGCTATTGCAACTAAACCAGAGATTAAAATTGATGGCTATAAAGAACTTATCCCTGAAATAGAGACTCCAGAAGTAAGTGATGAAGATATAAAGCAGAAGATAAACACAATGCTTAAAGGTCTAACTTTGCCAAGCAGGGTTGAAGAAGCAAGAGAACTTAAAAAAGGTGATACTGCACTATTTGATTTTGAAGGTTTTGTTGATGGTGAGGCTTTTGAAGGTGGAAGCGCTAAAGGACATCAACTAGAGATTGGTAGTGGAAATTTTATACCTGGTTTTGAAGATGGTATGACGGGTATGAAAGTTGGTGATGAAAAAGATGTTAAAGTTACTTTTCCAGCAGAGTATGGAGCTAAAAACTTAGCAGGTAAAGATGCAATTTTTAAAGTTAAGTTACTAGAGATTCAAGAGATTGTTATATCTGACGATATAGATAGTGATACTCTTAAAAAACTGCTTCCAAATGAAAAAGAAGCAACAGTTGAAATGTTAAATGAGAGAGTTAAACAACAGCTAGTTGCTGAGAAATTAGCACCTATATATCATGATGATATTAAGCCAAAATATGTTGATGCACTTTTATCAAAATTTGATATAGATCTTCCAAAGACTATAGTTGAGCAAGAGATGGATCTCTCTATGAGAAAAGTTCTTCAAGAGATGAAAGAGGAAGAGATTAAAGAGTTTTCAACAGATTTAGAAGCATATAAAACAAAAAGAGAAGAGTTTAGAGAAGATGCTGTAAATAGTGTTAAAATAACATTTTTAGTTGATGAATTAGCAAAAGCAGAAGAGGTTGTTGTAGATGACCAAGCTGTTATGCAAACACTTTACTATGAAGCGATTCAAATGGGTCAAAACCCACAAGAGATGTTAAAGCAGTATGAAGATCAAGGACTACTTCCAGCAGTTAAGATGGCAATAGTTGAAGATAGATTGTTTAATAAACTTTTCAATGATAAAAGAGAGAGTAAATAATAAACCAAAGGAAATAGATGAGTTATGTACCAATAGTTGTTGAAAAAACAGGACGAAGTGAGAGAAGTTACGATATATATTCTAGACTTTTAAAAGATAGAATTATCATGCTAAGTGGAGAGGTTAATGATGCAGTTGCTTCTACAGTTGTTGCACAACTTCTATTTTTAGAGGCCGAAGATCCTGATAAGGATATATTTTTATACATAAACTCTCCTGGTGGAGTTATAACAAGCGGTATGAGTATGTATGATACGATGAACTATATAAAGCCAGATGTTTGTACTATTTGTATTGGTCAGGCTGCATCTATGGGTGCATTTTTACTAAGTAGTGGAGCAAAAGGAAAGAGATATATCCTTCCAAATGCAAGAGTTATGATTCATCAACCATTAGGTGGAGCTCAAGGTCAAGCTACTGATATTCAGATTCAAGCTAAAGAG
>DQSO01000114.1 GCA_015663225.1 Campylobacterales bacterium | reverse complement strand
TTATTACAATAGTTACACCTGAAGGACCTGCATTTTTCTGAGCCCCTGCAAAAAGTAGGTCGATTTTAGACCAATCAACAGGATATGAAAAAATATCACTAGAAGCATCAACAACTAATGGAGCTTTTGTTAAAGGAAAGTTTTTGTATTGAGTTCCGTATATTGTATTGTTGGAAGTGATATAAGCATAGTCTGCATCATCATTAAAGTTTATATTTTCTGGGATATGGTTGTATGAACTCTCTTTGCTTGAAGCTACTATCTCAACATCTAAATCTTGTATTTTAGCTTCTTTTATCGCTTTTGAAGACCAACTTCCAGTATCAGCATACTGAACTTTGCCACCTTGAGCCAAGTTTAAGGGAACCATAGCAAACTGAGTTGAAGCACCACCTTGTAAAAACAGGATATCATAATCTTCTGGTACATTGTAAAGTTCTCTAGTTAAGCTCATCGCTTCACTATGAATATCATCATAGATCTTAGATCTATGAGAAGCCTCCATAATACTCATACCGTTACCGTGAAAATCAACTAAATGTTCTTGAACTTCTTCTAAAACTTCTACTGGGATAGTAGCCGGACCTGCACCAAAATTGTAAACTCTACTCATATTTTCTCCTAAATTTTTTATTCTTGGATTATACTTTTTATATACTTAGCCTCAACTAGTCAATTTTCCAAATTAATTGAAATATCTTTGTCAAATACTTTTTTACATTTTTTCGCTATACTATTTTTAAAACTGTTTAAGAGAGTAATATGATACAAAAACACGAAATACCCGCCAATAGTCGGTTGTATTTTTTACAAAGTGCAAATATAAAACGAGAGATTGAATATAGTGCTAGTAGAGAGCTTCAAACTTTGGGTTATGCTGAGATAGTAACTCCTTATTTTTCATACCATCAAGAAACAAATTTATCAGATAGAAAACTTTTAAAACTTTCTGATCGTGATAACAATACTCTCTGTCTGCGAGCTGATAGTACGATAGATGTGGTTAGGATTATTACTAAAAGGTTAGGGCGAAGTATAGAGCAGAAAAAATGGTTTTATATTCAACCTGTATTTAGTTATCCGTCAACTGAAAACTACCAAATCGGTGGTGAGATTTTAGAAAATAGTGATTTATCGATAAGTCTAAGAGATAGTATTGAAGTTTTAAAATGTATTGACGTAACACCTATCTTACAAATATCAAATACAAATATACCTCAAATACTTTCACAATCACTAGATATACCATTGGAAGTATTTAAAAGCTCAAATATTCAAAAATTACTCGATTTGAAGCTTGATTGGTTGACAAAGTTAACATATATCCAATATGTAGATGAAATAAAAGAGATATTAGATATAGTTCCCTCAGATATTAAAGAGGAGCTTTTGAAAATTTTAAAGCTTTGTGAAGATATCTCTTATGAAAAACTTATTATTTCACCACTATATTATGCAAGAATGGACTATTATGATGGACTATTTTTTAGATATATTGATAAAAACTCGATCTATGGTATGGGTGGAAGTTACGAATACGAAGATATAAATGCAACAGGTTTCGCCCTGTATGTAGATAAACTAATAGAGGAAAAATTTTAATATGAGTCAAAATAGAGCTGATTTAATAGTAGGTCTCCAGTGGGGCGATGAGGGTAAAGGTAAGATAGTTGATCACTTAGCACAAAAAGTAGATGTAGTTTGTAGATTTGCAGGTGGACACAATGCGGGTCATACGATAGTTATTGGAGATAAAAAGTATGCACTTCATCTTATCCCATCAGGTGTATTAAATCCAAAAGCTATAAATGTTATAGGAAATGGTGTAGTACTCTCTCCTGAAAACTTGATAAATAAAGAGTTAAAGCAGTTTGATAACTTAGAAGGTAGACTTTTTATCAGTGATAAAGCTCAACTTCTTTTTCCTTTTCATACTGAAATAGATAATGGACGAGAGAAACTAAGAAGTAAAGCCATTGGTACTACTGGAAAAGGTATTGGACCAGCTTATGCAGATAAGATTTTTCGTTCAGGTCATAGAGTAGGGGAGCTTAAAAACCCTGCAAAATTAGCTTCTAAAATTTTAGAATATTACCAAGAAAATGCAGTAATGTTTGAAGCTATGGAGATAAAAACACCTTCATTAGAAGAGTTAACTACTCAAATAGAGGGTTATTATGTAGGATTGAAAGCTTACATAACTGACACCACAAAACTTGTTTGGGAGTATATAGATAGTGGTAAGAGAATCCTTTTAGAGGGTGCTCAAGGAACTATGCTAGATATAGATCACGGGACTTATCCGTTTGTTACAAGCTCAAACACAGTTAGTGGAGGTGCCCTTTCTGGACTTGGTATAAATCAAAAAGATATAGGAAGAGTAACTGGCATCGCAAAAGCTTACTGTACAAGAGTTGGAAATGGACCTTTTCCAAGTGAAGATTTTGGAGTAGATGGTGATCGTATGGCTGATATTGGAAAAGAGTTTGGTACAACAACTGGACGAAAAAGAAGATGTGGTTGGTTTGATGCGGTTGCTGCAAAACATGCTTGTCGACTAAACGGGGTTGATCAAGTATCTTTAATGAAAATAGATGTACTTGATGGTTTCAAAACAGTAAAAGTATGTGTTGGTTATGAGTTTGAGGGTGAAGTAAT
>DQSO01000146.1 GCA_015663225.1 Campylobacterales bacterium | reverse complement strand
TTTCAATATCATCTGCAGCAATAACTCTATTAATAGGCAATAAAAATATTGCGATTAATACGATCTTCCATATTCTGTTCTGTTCTGTTCTGTTCATGGTGACTTGCTCCATTTTATGTTTGTCAAGTGTGAATTTGAGTTTGCAGCATAACTACTTATTACCAAGCATTATATCAAGCATGCCTTTAAATAAAATTAATTATTTAGCATCTAAAACATATGAATAATAAGGTTAAATACAAAAAAATATGTCATTTTGAAATATTTTGGCTTTAAAGGTAAAATATATATTACAATAACTTTATATTTAAAAATAAATAACAAGTGCAATTTTGCGGTTATGTTTAGATAATTGGTCAAAAAGCCATTATTTGTGCAAAGTATTTGTTGTATAGGTGGTTTATAAAACTTATGACTAAGTGCAAATTTGATAAACTAAATAGAGAAAATAACAGGAAATGATGATGAATTTAAAAGAGTTGGATTTAGAGTATGTATTGCCTACTTATGCTAGAAATTATGTAAATTTTAAGAGTGCTAAGGGTGCTAGGATAATAGATGATAAAGGTAGTGAGTATATAGATTTCAGTGCGGGGATTGGGGTTGTTAGTGTTGGTCATTCACATGAGCGGGTGAGTGATGCTATATGTAAGAGTGCTAAAAATATCATACATATATCAAATCTATTTTGCATAGAACCTCAAGCTAAGTTGGCAGAGAAACTGGTTGGTATGAGTGGATATGACATGAAGGTCTTTTTTGCAAATAGTGGCGCAGAGGCAAATGAGGGTGCGATAAAAATAGCTCGAAAATATGGTGAAGTTGATGGAGAGCCTAAGAGATATAAAATAGTGACACTTAAAAACTCATTTCATGGTCGTACTATCTCAACTTTAAAAGCTACTGGGCAAGAGAGTATGCATAACTATTTTGGTCCATTTCCTGATGGATTTGTTTATGCTGATACGATAGAGAGTGTGATAGAACAACTTGATAGTCATACTGTGGCAGTTATGATTGAGCTTGTGCAAGGGGAGGGTGGTGTTGAGCCACTTGATAAAAAGAGTGTACAAGAGTTGGCTTTGGAGCTTAAAAAAAGAGATATTTTACTTATTGTTGATGAGGTTCAAACTGGTATTTTTCGTATTGGTGAGATGATGGCTTCAAACTATTATGAGATTACTCCTGATATTATCACCGTAGCTAAGGGGCTTGGTGGTGGAGTTCCTATTGGGGCTGTTATGAGTGGTAAAAAAGATGTTTTGAAAGCTGGTGATCATGGTAGTACATTTGGTGGAAACTATCTTGTTACTAGTGCGGCTTTGGAAGTTTTGACTATTTTAGATGAGCATAAAAGTAGTGGAGAGCTAGATAAAACTATAGTTTATTTTGAAGATAAACTTGAAGCATTGGCTAAGAAATTTCCTAAGCTTATAGAAAAAATTGTTGGTATTGGTTTTATGAAAGGGTTTAGAATAGACGGGACTGAAAATTTGACCAATCTTATGAATGAGTGTTTTAAAGAGGGTGTGTTGGTTTTAAAAGCTGGACGAAATACTTTGAGATTTTTACCACCACTTACTATAACAAGAGATGAGATTGATGAGGGGTTTGAGAGAGTTGAAAAAGCTTTTATTACTCTTAGTTAGTTTAGCTTTTTTACAAGCTAGTGGGCGAGAATACCTAAACGATGAGCAAAATAAGATACTTGGATTAGAGCAGGATATTGATGCAATAAATAGCACAAGTTTGAAGTATAACTGGATAGAACCAGTAGTGGCTAGTTATACCTACTCAAAAAATGATCAAATGGGAGAGTTTACAAGTAGTAAATACTATAAGGTCTCGCTAAATCAACCTATCTTTAAAAGTGGTGGAATCTATTTTGCTATAAAGTATGCAGATGCAAATGAAGAGTTTAAATCTATCGCTACTTCTATGAAACATCAAGGACTTATAAAAAGATTGTATGAGCTTGTTTTAAATCTTCAAAAAGCTGATTTTCAACTATCTCAAGTAAAGTTGAAAATACAAAATAGTGATATTGATATTAGTCGCAAGAAGCAGAGATTTTTGAGTGGTGATGATGATATTAGTTTTTTAAATCGTGCAATGTTAGAAAAAAATAGGTTAAAGGTTTCAAAATTAACTATTAAATCAAATAGACTTAAACTTATAAATAGTTATAAAAACCTTAGTAATATAGCTTATAGTAAGATAAAGTTACCAGAGTTAAAACTGATAGATAAAAACGAGTTTATTAGAAAAAATCTATCTCTAAAACTTCAAAAATCAAATGTAAAACAGATAAACTCTCTGAAAAATATGACTATTTCAAACTATCTTCCAACTTTTTCTCTGTTTGGAGATTATAACTATAAAGAGGATGAAGCCCCACTTTTTAGAAGTGCTAAGAGTGAGTATAGAAGTTATGGTATAAGAGTTTCGATGCCACTTTTGGCAATAAATAGAAGTCGTGATATAGAGGTTAAAAAGCTTGAAGTTTTAAAAGAGAAGTTAGCTTTAAAGCAAAAACAAAAAGATATAGTTAGTGAGTATCAAAATATACTACTTGACAACGAGATGCTTGTTGAAAAACTATCTACACTCTCTTTGAGTATTGAGCTGTATAAATCACTTGTAAAAAGTACAAGAGATGGTGTAAAAGCTGGGGATAAAACTACACTAGATTTGAAAACTGCAAAGAACTCTATGAAGTCTTTGGAGCTTGATTATTTTATCACACAGGTAGATATTAAGTTAAATATATTGAAATTATTTGAAAAGATGAGCGATGAGATTTAGCGAGTATATGAATGATTGGCTCTATGGTGAGAGTGGTTATTATACAAAGTTTATAGAGATAGGTAAAGAGGGTGATTTTTATACTGCTGTTAGTAGTAGTATGTTTTTTGGTGGAAGTATTGCAAATAGGCTTATAAAAGTTATAGATGAGGGATATTTAACTCCTAATACTTTGGTGGTTGAGATAGGAGCTCATCAAGGATATATGTTGGCTGATATGGTTCAGTTTGTTTATACTTTAAGACCTGAGTTGCTAGAGAGTTTACGATTTGGGATAGTTGAACCTCAGTATGAGAATCATCTGAAACAAGCAGAGTATTTTAAAGAGAGTTTTGGAGATGTTGTAGAATTAGAGCATTTTAAAAGCTTACAAGAAGTAGATGAAAAAGAAGCATTTGTAGTGGCAAATGAGATTTTTGATGCATTTAGTTGTGAAATAGTTAAAGATGGAAAGATGCTTTATATGGATGGGCAAAAGGCTTATTTTGATACTCAAACTCCCCAAATTGAAGAGATTTGTAAAACTCGTGGGATAAAATCTGGAGAGATAGGTGTTGGTTATGGTCTCTTTGCTGGTTCTTTAGCTAAAGCTTTTAAAAAGTATGAGTTTGTTACTTTTGACTATGGTGATTTAACAAGAAGAGATGATATGTCACTTCGTATCTATCATAAACATAAGAGTTATCCATTTTTTGCTTTGACTGATTTTGTTACGGTTGATAAAGAGAAAATTAAAGATACAACCTTGGGTGAACTTTTTAAAAATAGTGATATAACTTATGATGTTGATTTTAAATTTTTAATAGATGAATTTGAAGCAAATGGTTCAAAGTGTTTAATGTTTAAGACTCAACTTGCAGCTTTGATTGAGTTTGGGATAACTGATTTATTGGATATGTTGGCAAAAAATAGTGATGAACAGACCTATAAGAGTGAGTTAAATAGAGCAAAAGTTTTGATAAATCCTACTTTTATGGGTGAGAGATTTAAGTGTGTGATATTTAGGAAAGAGGAATAGATGAATATAGTTGTAAATGGTGAACAAAGAGTGATTGAAGAAGAAACTACAGTAGAAGAGCTTTTAAAAACTTTAAAAATTGAAGATAAAACTATGGCAGCAGCAATAAATATGCAAGTAGTTAAAAAAGATTTATGGTCAACAACAGTTATAGAGGATGGTGCAAAGGTGGAGTTTCTACACTTTGTTGGTGGTGGATGATAAATATTTCTTTATATTAAAAAAAACTTAAGAAAAATAAGATATAATTTAAACTAAAGCAAAATTAATTTGATGAGGTAAGTATGAAAAATTTTAAGATTCTCTTTACGGTTATGATCGTTTTATTGAGTAGTAGTGTTGCTGAAGATATCAAAGTTAAGATTACAAAAGATGTATCAAGTATAGATGTAACTCATCTTGGACAAAAAGTAACTATTAAAAGGATTCAAAATCCTTATCATGTATTGAGTGATGACTATACTAAAACTTCAAGAAGTTGCCCACCTTTTTGTATACATCCTATGAGTGCGGCAAAAGGTGTTGAAACTATTGGTGAAGTAGAGTTAGTTGACTTTTTTAAAAATAAGGTAAAGAGTGGAAAAGGTATTTTAGTAGATTCAAGATTATCAAGTTGGTATACTACTGAGACTATCCCTAGTGCTATAAATATTCCTTATACACTTGTAGAAGATGCTGATAAGGATACAATCGATAGTATTTTTACCTCTTTAGGAGCTAAAAAGAGTGGAAATAAGTTTGATTTTACAAATGCAAAATATTTAGCGATGTTTTGTAATGGTGTTTGGTGTGATCAATCTCCTAGACTTATAAAAGCGATGTTAAAATCAGGGTATCCCGCTTCCCGTATGAAATATTATAGAGATGGTTTTCAAGGTTGGAAACTATTAGGTTTTACAACTGTTATTATGGATAAAAAAGAGGTTAATTAGAAGGTTTCAGAAGACCTTCTTCAATCAGAGCATCAACTATATTCTTAAAGGTTGGTACAGCACTTTGTGATGCGAAGTGAATATATCCTACTGGATTTGGTTCTATTACTGTTACTCCTATAGTATATTTACTCTCTTTATCATTTGCAAATCCAAAAAATGAGCTGTTATACCCTTTTATACCTTTTCTAGAAAATTCACTTGTTCCAGTTTTGCCACCGATAATAAGACCATCTGTTTTAGTTGCTTTACCAGTTCCTCTGATAACTACACTTTGAAGTAGTTGATTCATGATTTTAGCATTGGTTTTTGAGAGTAATCTAAGTGGTTTAATAGCAGCAATAGGTTCTTTTTTGCCATTTTTAGTAATCTTAAAAGATGCGATACGAGGAGTAATAATCTTTCCATTATTGTTAAAAACATTATAAGACTTAAGGAGTTGAAAAAAGTTTGCTCTTATACCATAACCATAAAAAAGTACAGCTCTATTAACAGTATGATCAACTTCTTTCATGTTTGGGATAGTACCACTTAACTCATATGCTAAATCTATACCACTATGCCTTGCAAAACCAAACTTGTGTAGGTGATCTATAATATTTAGTGAGTTTGCTCTTTTTGATAGTTCTATCATACCTATATTGCTAGAGTGAACTATCACATCCGAAGCCGAAAGAAAAGGATATCTAT
>DQSO01000182.1 GCA_015663225.1 Campylobacterales bacterium | reverse complement strand
CTATAGAGCTTAGACGACCAAGGAATAGTAGTATGGTTGAGTTTTTAGCTAAAGTTAATGGGACAAATATAGCTTATAATGAAACAAATAAAATCGTAATTGATGAGCGAACTGGAACAGTAGTTACAGGAATTGATGTCAAAGTTCTACCCGTTGTCATAACTCATAAAGATTTAACTCTAAAAATAAGCTCTGCAATAACATTACCAAAAGAGTCTAAAACAAAAAGAAAAATAGGTGATAATGCAATAGTTGACTTACAAAACAACATTATAAATATAAAATCTGGTAATATAACAGTTGCGAATATCGCTAGAGTCCTTCAAAAAGTTGGGGCAAAGCCAGTTGATATTATAGAAATTTTACAAACTATTAAGAGGGTTGGTGGGATAACTGCTGATTTGGAGGTAATATAGGTGAATATTGATAACTCTGTTGTTCTCTCATCACTTGATGGAAAAAACTTTAAAGTTAATACTCAAAATGATATAAAGCTAAAAGAGAGTACTGATGCTTTTGAATCATTTTTAATTAAAAAAATACTTGACATTTCACTAAAAAGAGAGAACTCAATCTTTGGAAAAGATGTTGGAGATAAGATATATAACTCAATGTATAACGATACTATGAGTAGATCTTTAAGTGGTGGATTTGGATTTTCACAACTTTTATTTAACTTCCTAAAAGAGCAACAAAATTCATAAAAAAAAGCTAAAGTTTTTACTCAAAATGCCGATATACTAGTAGTTCAGAAAGGATTACTATGATAACAATTTATATACAAAATGCGATAAATGATATTACAAAACTGATAGATTTAACTATAAAAGATATAGAAGATATTAAACTATCGCTTCATGAAAAGATAGAAAAAAGAGTAGATGAGAAGGATCACTTGATAGTATCTTTTGAAACAAATAAATCACTTTTAAATGATTCTCTTATAAAATTAACTACAAATTCTGATGAACCTTTAGAAAACATCATGAGCGATAATGATACAGATTTACTAAATAAGCTTAAAGAAAATCTTACTATTTTAAAAGAAAAAAATAAAATTTATGCAAAATTTGTTGTAAAAATAAATGAATTTTATACATCATTATTTGATGAAATGTTTAAACTTGACCGTAGTGGTTATGAGATTAGTAGACCAAAACCAGCTTCAATACTAAGAGTGAGTGCATAGTGGCTAGTATCTTTAACTCACTAAATATAGGGTATAGTGGGCTTAATACTGCACAATCTGGAATCAATACAACGAGTCACAATATATCAAATGCAAATACACCCGGATACTCTAAACAAAGAATAAGTCAACAAGCACAAGCACCTCTGCATAATATTCCAGGTGATGTTGGAAATGGTGTAATTGTAGATACTATTACAAGAGTACATGATGAATATATTTTCAACAGGTATAGAGGGAGTCAATCTGAGTTAGAATTTACTTCATATACCCAAACAACTTTAGAAGAGGTCAGTGATTACTTCCCAGATTTGCAAGATTTAGGTATTGCAAAAGATCTGCAAGATTTTTTTTCATCTTGGAGTGATCTTTCAAAAGATCCAAATAGTTCAGCACAAAAAGTTGTTTTGGCAAACAATACCCAAAAGCTTACAAATACTCTAAATGATACAAGCCAAAAACTAGAATCTTTACAAGATAGGCTAAATGAAGAGTTTAAAGAGGGAATTAATGAGGTAAATAAACTTGCACGAGAGATTGTTGAGATAAATAAAAATATCAATAAAATTGAAAATGTTAGACAAGGTAATGCAAACGATCTAAGAGATCAAAGAGATCAAGTTGAAATAAAGATGAATAAACTTCTTAATATATCAGTTTTCAAAGGTCAACTAAATAAAGATATTTCACAACGAACAGATATGGGAAATAGTTATAGTATTAATATACAAGGTTTTAATATAGTTGATGGGACAACATATCATCCCATAGAAATAAACTCTACCAATAAATTTAATAGTGCAACTTATAGCTCTCATGATGGACATCTTATTGACTTTACTTCTAAAATAAGAGGTGGTAAACTAGGTGCTATTGTATCTTTACGAGGTAGCGAACTAGATTCAGAAGCTAAAAGTGTCAATTCAAAGATTCAAAATTATATTGATGATATTGATACATTGGCAAAAGGTTTAATACAAAAAACCAACTCTATATATGCATCAAGTGCTAAAGAAAAAATGCAATCACAAGCATATGAGATAGATCATGATACTAAATTAGCTGAAGTTGCTGATATAAATAAAGGTGATTTTAATATAGTTATTTACAATAATCAAGGTGAAATTGTATCAAAAAGAGCAATAAGTATTGATGAAAACACTACTTTAAATGATGGAACTGCCGATAGTCTAATCTCAAAAATAAATGCTGAAATAGATGACAATGAGGATAATGATGCAACCAATGATTTAAATGACTTTTTTGAAGCAAAAATGGTAAATAACACTTTCACTATTGAACAAAAAGATGGAGTTGATGGTTATTATGTTGCTATTGAAGACAATAATACTAACTTTGCTGGATATAGTGGATTTAGCAGATTTTTTGAAGGAAGTAGTGCAAAAGATATAAACATTGCATATGATATTAAAGAAAATCCATTAAATCTTCAATCTTTTAAAGCACCAATAGATGGAAATAATGATTTAGCTAATGATATGGTTACATTGCAATATGAAAGTATTAATTTTACAAGAGCAAATGGTACAAGTAGTAGTCAAACTTTAGAGGAATTTTATAGATTTACAGTTTCAAATATTGCAACTGATGCTACAAATGCTAAAATAAGTCATGATGCTACTGAGTCTTTAGACAATAGCATAAATCAAAGATTAAAATCTGTAAGTGATGTCGATATGGATGAGGAATTAATGAATTTAATGAAATATCAAACTGCTTATCAATCTAGTGCAAAAATTATAACAACTATAGATCAGATGTTAAGTACACTACTAAGCATAAAACAATAAGCCATGAAGATAAACCTTCATGATCTTATTTAAAACAAATTACTTTACAGCACCTGTTTTTTCGTCAATAATAACTGGAGCTGGAGCCGGTACAGGCTTAACTACTGGTTTTTGAGCTTCACAAGTTGGAGTACAACCTGAGATTAAAGCCGCTGCTGATACTACCAATACACTTAGAATAAATTTTTTCATTCTACATCCTTTTAAATTGAATTTCATTAACTAGTATACATAAAAAAAAATTATTTGTCTATAGTTTTTAGTAAAAATTTACTTTTAAATAAAATTTTTAAGTTTTTTTATATTTTTACCATATTTGCACTTGAAAATGCCCATTGGAAGTTGTATCCACCTAACTCTCCCGTAACATCTAGACACTCTCCTATAAAATAAAGACCATCTTGAAATCTACTTTGCATAGTATAAGGGTCAATATCACTAGTATCTATACCACCTTTTGTAACTTCTGCCTTTTTATATCCAAAATCTCCAGCAGGTGCAAACTCATAATTTTTAATCTTTGATAGTTTTTTTAACTCCTCCTTTGTAAGTAGAGATACTTTTTTATCCTCTAAACCTATAGAGTCTAAAAACTCTTTTATAAATCTTTTAGGAAGTTTTAAGTTAGATGATATTTGTCTATTTGGATAATCAAATTTTAGCTCACTGTTAGGTAAAAAATCTAAAATTATAGTTCCCTTTTCCCAATATACTGATGTATTTAAAACAAGTGGTCCACTTATGCCTTTATATGTAAACAGTAGCTCATCTATGAAAATTTTGTCTTTTAGTGTTACTTTTGCTTTAAAAGATATTCCAGAAAGTTTTTTCATCCAAAATTCATTTTTTTGGAGAGTTAAACCAACAAGTGCAGGTTTGACACTAACAATATCATGACCAAAACTTTTAGCTATCTTATATCCTATATCACTTGCACCTATCTCTTTAAAACTAACTCCACCACTAGCAACTATAAGTTTTTTAGCTTGAAACTTATCTCTATTGGTTATAACAGTAAAATATCCATCTTTAAACTCTACATCAGTAACAAGATGCTCAAAATATATATTTTTTATATCAATTGAGTTAGAAAATTTGTTTAAAACATCTTTAGCACTATTTTTACAAAAATATTGACTACTATTTCTTACAACTAGAGGTATATCTTTAAAAAATTCAAGTGTATTTTTATTTGTAAAGTTTAAAAGAGCTGGTTTTATAAAAGTAGCACTACCTAAGAAATTGGAAACATTTATATTTTTATTTGTTAGATTACATTTTCCACCACCACTAACTTGTATCTTTACACCAATGCTCTTATTTGACTCTATTATCACAAAATCTTTATCTGATGAAGTTGATGCAAACATAAGTCCACTCGCACCTGCACCTATAATAATTATATTACTTTTTATCACATTTATACTCTACTTATTAAATTTTTCTTGATTTTAAGATATATCTTGTTTATTTTATACTATTTATGTCGATATTACAAGTAGCAAAAGAGGACTTATTATGAAATTATATACATATTTGATACTTATTTTATTTGGACTTACAGGATGTGGCGGTGGCGGTGGCGATGATACTGCAAGTGCATATGCACCACCTTCACAAAGCTTTAGTGGTGCTAGCTATGATACATGGGATTATGTGATACCATCAACAAGTAAAGATACAAACTCAATAAATAGTGGAGATATTGGTGGTACAGATTATGGTGCAACATTTACTGTAAGTGAAACTAGAACTACTGAGATACCTGATGATGCACCTGGTGAAAAAATAGTATATGATAAACTATCAGATCGTGTAAAAATATCTTTTTATAAAGATGATATAAAAACATTTTCATATGAGATGAAAAAATCTATACATATTGGAGAAACTACAACAGTTTCAGATTCTGCATGTATACTGGTTAATCACTATAGCACCTATAATATTCAAGGAACAAATTATAATGATGTAATACAAATTGATTGTGGAAAGAGTAAAGGTTTTTATCAAAAAGGTCATGGGGAAATAGCACAAGAGTAGCTATATATTCTCTCCTAATATAAGACCAGAGGCAAAGGCAAAGTGTAAGTTGTATCCTCCCCTATCCCCTACTACATCTAAAACTTCACCTCCAAAATAAAGATTTTTAATATTTGTTGATTGTACTAGATCAACACCACCTGCTTCAACTTCTGCAAACATACTATCTCTTGGAGAGCTTATATCTACCTTGATTTTTTTAATAGCATATACAAGTGAATTTATAACTTTATTATTTACTTTTGAAGATGATGTTAGTCGAGCATTTTTAAAGATAAGTGGATGAAGTTTTTGATCTATTATCGGGCTTAACCATAGTGATAAATCATCTATTTGCAATTTATCTCTTCTTTGTAAAATAGTTTTAAGATTATCATGTGAAAAAAATGGAAGCAAATCAATATCTAGTCTAATACTCTGTCCTTTAATATGAGCTTTTGATATTTGATAACTCAAATCTAAAATAGTTAAGCCTGATAATCCATAGTTTGTAAAAAGTAAATCTCCCTCTTTAAAATCAACTTTTTGTGAGTCAATAGAGAGTTCTACTTTAGATTTTATCTTTACTCCACTAGCTAGTTTTAACTCATTATCATGTGAGTTTAGTTGTACAAGTGAAGGAAATCTATCATGTAGCTTTATATTGAAATTTTGAGCAACTCTAAATCCTAAATCACTAACTCCTATTTTTCTATGAGCTGTACTTCCTGAACATATCAAAACTTTTTTTGCCAATATTTCATCTTCTTCTAAAAAAAGTTTAAATATTTCATCTTTTTTTTCTATATCTTTAACTTCTGAGTTTAACTTTATCTCTACTTTTAAACTCTTTGCATAGTTTTCTAAAGTTTTAACAACACTTCCACCATCATATGAAAGTGGATAAAACTTACCATCATCTCCCTCTACTATCTCAATACCAATAGAACTAAATATCTTTTTTAATCTGAAAAAATCACATCTATTTAAAATATCTTTT
>DQSO01000076.1 GCA_015663225.1 Campylobacterales bacterium | reverse complement strand
TTGTAAATAAATCACTTGTATGCCCTCCATCTATGGAAGGTATTGTTGTTGATGTTAAAATCTTTACAAAAAAAGGTTATGACAAAGATCCTCGTGCATTAGAGTCATATGAAGCAGAGAGAGAAATTCTTGATAGAAATCATCATGATAGACTTCTTATGATAGATCGTGAGGGATTACTAAAAATTAATTCACTTCTTTCAAAATCAGAGTTAGAAGCTGATTGTGAAATCAATGGAACTAACTATAAACAAGGTTCTACTGTTTCTAAAGAGGAGTTTGAAAAAGTAAATAGATTTGCTATAAACAAGATTCTTACTTGTTACTCAAAAGAAGTTCAAGATGAGTATAGTAATCTTAAAGCTTACTTCCAAGAAGAGAAGAAAAGACTAAGAGAAGAGCATGAAGAGAAGTTATCAGTTTTAGAAAAAGATGATATTTTACCAAGTGGTGTAACTAAACTTGTAAAAGTATATATTGCAACTAAAAGAAAACTAAAAGTTGGTGATAAGATGGCAGGTCGTCATGGAAATAAAGGTATTATTTCTAATATTGTTCCAGATGTTGATATGCCATACTTAGAAAGCGGTGAGACTGTTGATATAGTTTTAAATCCACTAGGTGTTCCAAGTCGTATGAATATTGGACAGATTCTTGAAATACATTTAGGATTAGTTGGTAGAAGACTAGGAGAGCAGTTAAAAGAGACTTTAGAGCTTAAACAAGCTGAGTTCATGACTGATCTTCGAGAAAAAATGATTAAAATAGCAGATATTGCTAAGTACTCAAATGCTGTAGAGTTTGTTGCTAATCTTAGTGATGAGAAACTTATGGATTATGCAAGAGATTGGAGCAGGGGTGTAAGATTTTCAACTCCTATTTTTGAAGGTGTAAATGAAGATGAATTCAAACAACTTTTTGAGTTAGCAAAAATAGATAGTGATGGTAAGACTCAACTATTTGATGGTCGAACTGGTGAAGCTATGAAAGAGAGAGTAAATGTCGGAATCATGTATATGCTAAAACTTCATCACTTAGTTGATGAAAAAGTTCATGCAAGAAGTACAGGACCATACTCACTAGTTACACAACAACCAGTTGGCGGTAAAGCACTATTTGGTGGGCAAAGATTTGGAGAGATGGAAGTATGGGCTTTAGAAGCTTATGGAGCTGCTCATACACTAAAAGAGATGTTAACAATTAAATCAGATGATGTTGAGGGTAGGGTAGCTGCATATAAAGCTATTACTAAAGGCGAAAATGTTCCACAAACTGGTATTCCAGAGACATTTTTCGTTCTTGCAAATGAACTTAAAGCATTAGCACTTGATGTAGAAATATACAAAAAAGGAGAAAATAGTGAAGAATCTAGTTCCAATAGAGATTAATGAAGAAAACCGTCCAAGAGACTTTGAAGCATTTCAGTTAAAGTTAGCTTCTCCTGAAAAAATATTAAGCTGGAGTTATGGTGAGGTTAAAAAACCGGAAACTATAAACTATAGAACACTTAAACCAGAAAGAGATGGTCTTTTTTGTGCAAAAATATTTGGACCAGTAAGAGACTATGAGTGTCTTTGTGGTAAATACAAGAAGATGAGATACAAGGGTATCAAGTGTGAAAAATGTGGTGTTGAAGTAACTACAAGTAAAGTTAGAAGAAGTAGAATGGGTCATATTGACCTTGTTACACCGGTAGCTCATATTTGGTATGTAAACTCACTACCAAGTCGTATCGGTACACTTCTTGGAGTTAAGATGAAAGATCTTGAAAGAGTATTATACTATGAGGCATATATGGTTCAAATTCCAAGTGAAGCATTTTATGACTATGAAAACAGTAATCCTGTTTTAAAGTATGATGTACTAAATGAAGAACAGTATCAATCTTTAGTTCAAAGATTTGGACATGATGGTTTTGTTGCTGGTATGGGTGGAGAAGCTGTTAAATCACTTCTAGAAGAGTTTGATCTTGTAGCTCTTTTAGTATCTTTAAAAGAAGATATGGAAAATACAAATAGTGAAGCTAAAAAGAAGCAGATAGTAAAACGACTAAAAGTTGTTGAAGCATTTGTAAATAGTGGAAATAGACCTGAATGGATGATGGTAGATGTACTTCCTGTACTTCCACCAGATTTAAGACCTCTTGTATCACTTGATGGTGGTAAGTTTGCGGTTAGTGATGTAAATGATCTTTATAGAAGAGTAATAAACAGAAACTCAAGACTTAAAAGACTTGTAGATCTTGATGCTCCTGAGATTATTATCCGAAATGAAAAAAGAATGCTTCAAGAAGCTGTTGATGCACTGTTTGACAATGGTCGTCGAGCAAATGCAGTTAAAGGTGCAAACAAAAGACCTCTAAAATCTCTTAGTGAGATTATTAAAGGTAAACAGGGACGATTTAGACAAAATCTTCTTGGAAAAAGGGTTGATTTCTCAGGTCGTAGTGTTATCGTTGTTGGACCAAACCTAAGAGTGGATCAGTGTGGACTTCCAAAGACTATGGCACTTGAGCTATTTAAACCACATCTATTTGCTAAGCTTGAAGAAAAAGGTTATACAACTACTATTAAACAAGCAAAGAGAATGATAGAGCAAAAAACTAATGAAGTTTGGGAGTGTTTAGAAGAGGTTGTTGATGGTTACCCAGTTATGCTTAACCGTGCGCCAACACTTCATAAACTCTCTATTCAAGCATTTCATCCTGTACTTATTGATGGAAAAGCTATACAGCTTCATCCTTTAGTATGTTCAGCATTTAATGCCGATTTTGATGGTGATCAAATGGCAGTGCATGTTCCACTTTCAACAGAGGCTATTGCTGAGTGTAAAGTATTGATGCTCTCTTCAAATAATATTCTTCTACCAGCTTCAGGTAAGGCTATTGCTGTACCTTCTCAAGATATGGTACTTGGTCTTTACTATCTAAGTAAAGAGAAAGTAGGAGCTAAGGGTGAGAATAAACTTCTAGCATCTATTGATGAAATTATGATGGCACTTTATAATGGTGATATTACAAATCAAACTAAGATTAAAACAGTAGTTGATGGAAAAAGTCTATTTACAACAGCAGGAAGAATGATCATAAAATCGACTCTTCCAGAGTTTGTACCTGAAGATTTATGGAATAGAATTTTAAAGAAAAAAGATATTGGAAATCTTGTAGATTATATCTATAAAATAGGTGATACTTTTGAAACTGCTAAAGCACTAGATAGCTTAAAAGATTTAGGTTTTAAATACTCAACTGAAGCAGGAATATCTATCTCTATAGATGATATTAATGTTCCTGACTCTAAAGAAGGTTTAATAAATGAAGCTAAAGCTAAAGTTAAAACAATACAACAACAATCTCAAACTGGTCTTTTAACTGAGCAGGAGAGATACAATAAGATTATAGATATTTGGACTCAAACTAACAATAAGTTAGCTGCAGAGATGTCAAAACTTATGGAAAATGATAAAGATGGTTTTAACTCTATCTATATGATGGCAGATTCTGGAGCTAGAGGTAGTGCTGCTCAGATTAGACAACTTGCAGGTATGAGGGGTCTTATGGCTAAACCTGATGGTAGTATTATTGAGACTCCTATTATTTCAAACTTCCGTGAGGGATTAAATGTTCTTGAGTATTTTATTTCAACTCACGGTGCTAGAAAAGGTCTTGCCGATACTGCACTTAAAACTGCAAATGCTGGTTATTTGACAAGAAAACTTGTTGATATTAGTCAAAATGTTAAAGTAAGTGAAGATGATTGTGGTACTCATGAGGGTATTGAAATCACTGAAATTAGTATGAATGGTGAGCTTGTTGAGAGTATTGAAGATAGAATAGCAGGTCGTGTTATTTCTGAAAATATTATTGACCCTATTACAAATGAAGTTCTATATGTTGAAGGAACTTTGATTGATGATGAGAGTGCTAGACATATTCAAGAATCAAATATTAAATCAGTAACTATTAGAACTCCTATAACTTGTAAAGCAAAAAAAGGTGTTTGTGCTAAATGTTATGGACTAAATCTTGCAAAAGGTAAGATTGTTAAAAGAGGTGAAGCTGTTGGTGTTGTTTCAGCACAATCAATTGGTGAGCCAGGAACTCAGCTGACTCTTAGAACATTCCATGTTGGTGGAACAGCTTCCACTGAGCAGCAGGATAATCAGATTGTAGCTAATAAAGAAGGTTTTATTAGATTTTACAATATAAAAACATATGATACAAAAGATGGTGATAAGATTGTTGCAAATAGAAGAAATGCAGCTATATTGCTTGTTGAGCCTAAGATAAAAACAAACTTTGCAGGTAAACTTTCTATTGACTTTGCACAT
>DQSO01000071.1 GCA_015663225.1 Campylobacterales bacterium | reverse complement strand
TTTATATCAGCTATCTTTTTTATATGTTTTTTAAGTGCTGGAATCTGGTTATTAAAAGGAAAACCGTTGATTGTTACATAGAGTTTTTTCTTTTGTGAGTGAGTATAATCTATAGCCTCTTTAAAGCTCTCATAAGTAAATTCTTTACCACTTCTAATACGAAGGGAGAAGTGACTAACCCCACCATAGACTGCATCAGCACCATAGTTAAGAGCTATTTTCAATTTTTCAAAATTTCCCGCAGGAGAAAGAAGTTCAACTTTTTTCAAGTCATAATCCTTTTTTATCTGATTATAACGAGAAAATTATTTATTTAGAAAAACTATTTAGCATTGCTTCTATATCTTCATTTGTAACAAGTTCCATAGTATCTGTATCTCCCTCTATATATTTAGCTGAACTAGTTCTACTGCCATCTTCAATCTCTGAACCAAATAGTGTATTCATATATTTTAATAAACTTCGCATAACATTAATAACTCGCTCAATCTTTTGTCTATGAATATCTTGAAATTGCATTGTGTCCATAATCATAAGTATCTCATCAGAACTCATTTGTGATTGATTAACTCCATCATCAAGATATTTAATTGCTTCTTTATTATTTTCATGTAGTTTTTTAAATATCTCTATACTCTCATAATTGCTAGATAATTTTTCAAATAGTTCAATATTTGAATTTAATACATCTCTGATTTTTGTAGAATCACTATCAATATTTGCTAAATACTCATTTATACCATCAAGTCTATCAAAAATTTCTGTGGCTTTAATCTCTGAATCTTTAGTGACTGAATCAAGTTGATTTACAATTTTATTATTTTCTGTTGCACGAGGGGGTAACTCTGATTCATCTATCTTAGGAGTTGTGGTGTTGCACTCAGCTTCGTCTGCTATTGGTTCTTCTTCCATAGTTGCTACATCATCATCTTTAAAACCACCTGCCATAAGTGCATCAAGTTCTTCTTGAGTCATATCATTCCTTTATTATTTTGTTGCTGTAAAAGATGCTAATATCTTTTCTATATCATTATTATCCATTACATTTTCATCATCTTTATCACCTGGGATATATTGTGCAGAACTAACTCTATCATCATCATGAATATCAGAATCAAATAAAGAGTTCATATATCTAGCAAGTCCACGAATAACATTTATAACTCTCTCTATCTTTTGTCTATGAATATCTTGATATTGCATCGTATCCATGATATTCATTACTTCATCACTGCTATCTAATGTTGTAGCATGCAGTTCAGATAGTAGAGTATTGTACTCTTCTTTATCCTCTAAATTACTATTTTCAATTTTTTTTTCAAGTTGGGATGTAATATTTTGAATATTACTGATATGGTTTAAAATCTCTTCTAATCTATCAAATATTTCACTAGCTTTTATCTCTGAATCTCTAGTAACTTCATCAAGTTGATTTACAACTTTATCATCGCTACGTACTGATGGTATTCCAAACTCTTCTGTAACACATCCATCTTTCATATATATATCCTCATAATTTTGTTATACTTCTAGTATCGGCAGATAAAAAATAAAATTTAATCTAAAAGAGTACGAAATGATAGTAGATTTACACAATCATACAAAACTTTGCAATCATGCAGAAGGCGAAATGTACCAATATGTAGAACAAGCGATAAAAAGTGGTGTAAAATATTTTGGTTTTAGCGATCATGCACCCATGGATTTTGAAAAAAAATATCGTATGAGTTTTTCTCAAATGGTTATGTATGAAACTGAAGTAAAAGAGTTAAAAGAGAGATATAAAGATGATATAGAAGTTTTACTAGGTTATGAAGTTGATTATTTAGAAAACTATATGGATGAGCGAGTTTTAAAAACAAAAGTTGACTACTTGATTGGTTCAGTACATTTTCTTGGTGGGTGGGGATTTGATAATCCTGAATTTATAGGAGAGTATAAAGCAAAAGATATAGATGTTATCTGGCAGGACTATTTTAATACAGTTCAAAAGATGGTTCAGAGTGGAAAGTTTGATATAGTTGGTCATATAGACTTGATAAAAGTGTTTAAATATCTACCTAAAAAAGATGTTAAACTCATAGCAAAAGATTGTGTAAAAGCTATAAAAAAAGCTGATATGGTTGTAGAGATAAATATGGCAGGTCTTAAAAAACCTATAAATGAGATATATCCAAGTGATGATATATTACAAATGCTTTTAGAATATGATATACCATTAACATTTGGAAGTGATGCTCATAAGAGTGATGAAGTATGTAAGTATGATGAACTTTTAACTAAAAAAATTGAACAATTTAATATAAATAAATGTGCTGTATTTAAAGGAAGGGATAGAAAGTTGATTAGTCTTAAATAATATTTAATAAATTATTCTAGTTAATTGATAAAAGGTAAAATATTTTCTTCAGTTTTCAAAAGGAGTTAAATGAAATATTTTATCATATCTATACTGCTATTTATATCTACCTTTGCAGTAGAAGAACAAGTAATAAAGGAGCTACAAAATAAAAGTGATAGACAAAGTAGACAAACTAAAAAACTAAATATTCAGTACCAGTATACCAGTTTCAGTTCAATTTAAATATTAAACCTCTTATCATGTGAAACTTCTAGTGGATCAAGATA
>DQSO01000095.1 GCA_015663225.1 Campylobacterales bacterium | reverse complement strand
TGTACTATTACATTAGATTTTATCTTATCGCTAGTGAGATAGTTGTATGAAAAGAGAGTTAATACTACAATCAAAAGAAAAAGTATAATAACAATTAATAGTTTTATTATATTTGAAAATGTATCACCCGAATATCTTCTTCCATTTCTAAATTCAAAATATTCATTATTCACAAATCGCTCCTTAAAATAATAATTTCATAGTAGTCAATATAACTAAATAAGTTTACTTTGTAAAGTAATTTATTATTATTTGGATTAAATAACCTTAATGTGCTACTTTATTATACTTTAGACTTGATAACAATCTTTTTAGGTTCAAAAAGCTCTGTAGCTTTTTTTACGAAAGGATTATCCAGTATATTATCAGGGTCAATCTCTTTTATATTGGGAGCTATTTGATTTTCCATACAGCTACTACTAGTTATACTATCTTGTATATCTTGATTAGGAGTTACAAGATCTTTTTTTTTAGTTTCTATTGGCTTGATTGAGATTTTAGTCTCTACCCCATAAATATCTTTAATAAAGTGCTTTATAATTGATGAGCTTTTTCTAAGTGTCTCTTTACAATCTTCCTTCGCACTTGAAGTTAATTCTAGTGAATCATTCAAATATGAAACAAACTTTACATGATGTTCAAAGCATTCACCAAGAGCATAGTTTCTATCATATAGACTTTTTATAAGGGTTTCAAAATGGTCTTCTTTTTTAGTAGTTATCTCTTTAATAAAAGAAGATTCAATCTTATCATGTGAAGAGTATTTATCTAGTTTTGTTGTAACATGAGGCAGGTCATTTTCAAGCTTTTCAATCATCTCATCAATCTGCTTTAGTTTATTTGCTTCTATCATCTTAAAAAATGTAAGCAAGAGGATAAAAGAGCTATCACCACCTTGTGTTAAAAGTGATTTTGATTGACTTAGTATTCTAAAAAATCTCTCTATCAACATAAGAGAGAACCTAGCATCTTGCTCAAAAAACTTATCTTTTAAGTATGAGATAAACTCATCAAGTATAACTTCTGCTTCATAGTCATCTAGCTCTTTTAGATTTTCAAGTAGTCTATCTTTATCACTTTTTAAGATTATATCTATAAGCTTTTCAAAAAAATCTGGGTCTAAAACTCCAAGCATTGATGCAACGGCTTTAGCCTCTACAAATCCATTTGTAAAGATTATTGCTTGGTCTAGCAGAGTTAGTGTATCTCTTAGTGAGCCATTTCCAGCTCTTGTTATGATTTTTAGTGCTTCATCTTCATACTTTACATCTTCAAGATTTAGGATATGAGATATATGTTTTATAACATCACTTGATGAAATCTTTTTAAATCTAAAGTGCTGTGTACGAGAGAGTATAGTTGCTGGTAGTTTCATGGGATCTGTAGTTGCTAAAATAAACTTCACGAAAGAGGGTGGCTCTTCTAATGTTTTAAGCAGAGCATTAAAAGCTTCACGAGTAAGCATGTGAACTTCATCAATGATAAATATTTTAAATCTAGCACTATTTGGTTTATATTTTGTCTGCTCAATCAGAGTTCTTATATCATCTATCTTTCTACTACTAGCTCCATCCATCTCTATAATATCTATATGAGTATTGGCACTTGTTTGTAGACAATTTAGACAATTTTCACATGGAGAGGATGTTGGACCCTCATCGCAAACTAAAGATTTTGCAAAGATTCTAGCCGTCGAAGTTTTACCACTTCCTCTTAGACCTGAAAAAAGATATGCATGTGAGAGTCTATCCTGATCTAGGGCTTGAGTTAGAGTTTGTCTGATACTATGTTGACCGATAAGTTTATCAAAAGACGATGGACGATATTTTAGAGCTAAAACTTCAGACAAAGCAAAACCTTTTTATTTTATTTTACTATAAATTAACTCAAATCTAACCAGTTTTTAGCAACTTTTTTCAATCCATCAGGATTTTCAGAAGCAAAAAAAGTAATAGCTGTATCACTATATTTTTTACTTAGGTTATACTCTTTTATTAGGTATTCAACGACCGCGTCACCTGAGTGAATCATAGTTGAAGTATGAAAATAATCTTGTATAGGTTTGCCAATAAGTGGAAAATGAGTACATCCAAGTATTATAGCATCTGGTGTAGGTGTATTTTTAAAGTAGTGTTTTATTGTTGTATCTAGCACTTCTCCACAAAAGAGTCCCTCTTCAACAATAGGAACAAACAAAGAAGGTGTAATAGAGTTTATGTTTGTAAAGCCATGAGATTTGAGCACTCTTTCATACTTGCCACTCTTTATAGTTGCATTTGTACCAAGTATCAAAATAGAAGAGTCTTTATCTTTGATTTTGTTTTTTAGTGCTAATACACCTGGATTTATCACACCTGTTACAGGAAATGGAGCTGATTGTTGTAACTCTTTTATTGCATAGGCACTAACGGAGTTACAAGCTGTTATCATGATGTCAATATCAAAGTTTTTAAAAAACTCCAAAGCCTCAAGGGAGTATCTGATAATAGTATTTTTATCTTTTATGCCATAGGGGACACGAGCGGTATCTCCATAGTAGATAATCTCTTCAAAAATACCTGAAGCGAGTAGGCTTTTAACAACTGTTAAACCACCAACTCCACTATCAAATACTCCTGCTTTCATGATAGTATCTTATGCACCTTCATTCATAATAGATAAAAAGTCATCATTGCTATCTGTTTTTTTCATTTTTGAGTAAAGAAATTTTAGAGCTTCAATATCTTCCATCTGGCTCATAGCTGATCGTAGTGCCCATATTTTTTGTAGTCTATCTGAACTAAGAAGTAGCTCTTCTTTTCTTGTTCCACTTTTTGTAATGTTTATTGCTGGATAGATTCGTTTATCACTTATGTTACGATCAAGTATGCACTCAGAGTTTCCAGTACCTTTAAACTCTTCAAATATAACTTCATCCATACGACTTCCAGTCTCTATAAGTGCAGTTGAGATGATAGTTAGACTTCCACCATTTTCAATATTTCTAGCTGCTCCAAAGAATCTTTTTGGTTTATGAAGAGCATTTGCATCAACACCACCACTTAGAACTTTACCACTTGAAGGAGTTACAGTATTGTAAGCACGAGCAAGTCTAGTTATAGAGTCTAAAAGTATTACAACATCTTTACCCATCTCTACCATTCTTTTTGCTTTTTCTATTACTATCTCAGCTACTCTTACATGGTTGTTTGCAGGGAGATCAAATGTTGAGCTAAATACTTCACCATTTACACTTCTTTGCATATCTGTTACCTCTTCAGGTCTTTCATCTACTAATAAAACCAAAAGAGTAACTTCAGGATGATTTTTACTAATACCATGAGCTAACTCTTTTAAAAGTTCAGTCTTACCTGTTCTTGGAGGTGCAACAATAAGCCCTCTTTGACCTTTGCCAATAGGTGCAAAAAGGTCTAGTATACGACCTGTAAGTTTATTTGGCATATATTCCAATTTAAGTTGCTCAGTAGGATAAAGTGGTGTTAAGTTTTCAAAAAGAGGTCTATTTCTTATATCTTTTAATGGCATATAGTTAACTGCTTCAATCTTTAAAAGTGCATAGTATCTCTCTTGATCTTTTGGAGCTCTAACTTGACCTGTTATAACATCACCACTTCTAAGTGCAAACTTTCTTATCTGTGTAGCACTTACATATGAGTCTTGAGTAGAGTTTGAGAAGTTAGCATCCAATGCTCTTAAAAATCCAAAACCATCATTTGCTATCTCTAAAACACCAGTAATAAGGACATATCCACCTTGAGTAACTTGAGCTTTTAGTATTTCAAACATCAAATCTTGTCTTTTTAACTGATGATGATTTTCGATACTTAGATCATTACCAATTTTTAGTAGCTCTTCAATAGGTTTAACTCTTAAATCTTCGATTTTATAACCGCTTACTGGAATATGTTTTTGAGTGTTGTGTCTTTTTGGTTTATTTTGCTGTGGTTTAGCATTTGGTTTTTTTTCTGGATTATCCATTGTACCTTCTTTGGGGAATTGTTTAGAAATATTGTGTAAGTTGTGGAATTATAGTTGAAAAATTATTAAAAGTCAAGAGAATAGGGACATTATGCCCCTAAATCTCTTATTTAACTAGCAAGAATAAGTTGTTAAAAATTCAAATCCTGTTGGTCTAGCTTCATCTTCATGAACTTGAGAAGTAAACATATATCTTCTATATGTGTTGATAAACTCTAGAGTCATAACTGGTGTCAAAAAGTCATAATCCTCTCTTAAGCCTTCAAGTGCTTCTCTTAGTGTTCTAGGCATTTGAGGAATATTTTTCTCTTTAATCTCATCAAGTGTTAACTCAAACAGATCAATATCCATAGGTCCAACAGGAAGATCTTTGTTTTTAATACCATCAAGTCCTGCAAGCATTAAAACTGCAAAACATAGGTAGGGACAAGCAGTAGAATCAG